>CAMJVA010000025.1 GCA_946409145.1 uncultured Enterococcus sp.
ATTTTGCCCACGCTCATTTTTATTCTTTTAGTCAATAATTTGTAATGTTTTTGGTGTTTTAGTGAAAGGAATACAACCGTCTTTTGTTACATAAACACAGTCTTCAATTCTTACGCCAACTTTTTCTGGAATATAAATTCCTGGTTCTAAGGAGAAACACATACCTTCTTCAATAACTAAATCATTGCCTGCAACAAGAGATGGAAATTCATGACAAGTAGTTCCAATTCCATGACCTAAACGGTGATTGAAGTATTCTCCATAACCATAAGAGGAAATAACATCTCTAGCCACTTTATCAAGCTCAGCTGCAGTAATACCTGGTTTAACAGCTTCTTGTGCTTTTAATTGCGCCTCTAAACAAATGTCATAGATTTTTCTGTCAAAGTCAGATGGTTCTTTAAAGGAAACGGTTCTTGTTGCATCAGAGCAATAACCTTTCCACACTACCCCAAGATCAAAGAGAACAAATTTATTAGGAATCATTTTTGTATCTCCTGGTTCTCCGTGAGGTTTAGCAGCATTTTCGCCAGATAGAACCATTGTGTCAAAGCTCATTTGACTAATGCCTTTTTTCTTCAATTGGTATTCAATTTCAGCAACGATTTCACTTTCAGTGGCATTTTCATTAATGGCTTTAAAACCAATTTCAAAAGCCACATCAGCCCAAGAGCCAGCTTCTAAAAGTTTGTCACGTTCATCTTTTGTCTTAAATAGTTGTAATTTTTGAATTTCAGGAGTTAAGTCAAAAGAAAAATCACCATTAAAATGTTCAGTGAACAATTCAAAGTTTTTTAAATTCATAGAAGATTTTTCAAAGGCGAATCGAGAAAGTTCATTGCTCCGTTTTTTTAGAATGTTAGCAATAATTTCAAAAGGCTTTTCACTATCTAAGTAACCAAAAATATCATATTTAAAGCCACTTTCCCCAGCAGCTTCTACTTCTAAAGCAGGTGTGAATAAAAATGGATCCCCAGCTTTTGGAACAAATAAAGCCAAAATCCGTTCATGAGGGTCAGAATTGTACCCAGAAAAATAAGCAATGTGTCCGGGATCTGATAAGTACGCCCAATCAATGTCATTATCTTGTAGATAATGTTGTAAATCATTTAACTTTTTTTGATTCATAATTGTTCCTCCTTTATATAATACTCTTATGATAGCACTTTTTTTCTATTTTGGCTCATTGAAAAAAATTTAATTTTTTCATGAAAACCAATAAAAACGCTTGCAAAATGTTTTTTTCTCTGCTATGATTCGAAATGTAAAGCAACTTTTCAGAAAATGAAAATAATAAGGAGAATGAGCATGGAAAAACAAACCATTACAATTTATGACGTGGCCCGTGAAGCAAACGTGTCCATGGCCACTGTTTCTCGCGTGGTTAACGGGAACCCTAATGTAAAACCAGCAACGAGAAAAAAAGTTTTAGAAGTAATTGATCGCCTAGATTATCGCCCAAATGCAGTAGCCAGAGGTTTAGCTAGTAAAAAAACCACTACAGTTGGGGTCATTATTCCCGATGTTTCTAACATGTTCTTTGCTTCTTTAGCTAGAGGAATTGATGATGTAGCGACCATGTACAAATATAATATTATTTTAGCCAACTCTGATGGTAATGATCAAAAAGAAGTGAGCGTGTTAAATACCTTACTTGCTAAACAAGTAGATGGGATTATTTTCATGGGTCATCGTATTACTGATGAAATTAGAGGAGAATTTTCTCGTTCTAAAACTCCCGTGGTTTTAGCAGGCTCCATTGATCCTGATCAACAAGTAGGTTCTGTTAATATTGATTATGAAGCAGCAACAAAAGATGCGATTTCATTATTGGCTCGTCATGGTAATGAAAAAATTTCCTTTATTTCTGGAGCATTGATTGATCCAATTAATGGGAAAGAACGCCTAGAAGGCTATAAAAAAGCCTTAAGTGAATACAATTTAACTTATAATGAAGGATTAATTTTTGAAAGTAATTATTCTTTCAAAGAAGGGACACAATTAGTCGATCGTCTTTTAAATAGTGGCGCAACAGCTGCCTTTGTAACAGATGATGAACTTGCTTTAGGTATTTTAGATGGATTATTAGATCATGGGGTAAAAGTTCCGGAAGAATTTGAACTCATTACTTCTAATAATTCTTTACTAACGGAAGTTTCTAGACCAAAAATAACCTCTTTAACACAACCTTTATATGATATTGGTGCTGTTGCTATGCGTTTATTAACGAAATTAATGAACAAAGAAGAAACAGAAGAAAAAACAGTCATTTTACCTTATGGTTTAGAAGAAAAAGGAAGCACAAGAAAACAATAAAAGAGTCGCTTTAAAAAATAAGTTGGATTTGACAGTTACTGTCAGCCAACTTATTTTTATTGGAATCATTTTTAAGGGTGTCAATAAAACAATTTTAAAAAAATTAACCGTTTTCACTTGATTTATTTAGTAAATATTATATAATAAATTTACTAAATATATTTGAGGTGAGACCATGGATTTAAAAAAAGTTTTTCAAGAAAAATTTAACACGACTGACTCCCAAAGTTTCTTTTCTCCAGGTAGAATTAATTTAATTGGCGAACATACTGATTACAATGGAGGCCATGTTTTTCCAGCAGCGATTACTCTTGGAACTTACGGAGAAGCAAGAAAAAGAGAGGATGATTTAATCCGTCTTTACTCTGGTAATTTTCCTGATTTAGGAATTTTCGAACTTTCCTTGAAAGATTTAACTTTTAAAAAGGAACATGATTGGACAAACTATGTAAAAGGAATGGTAAAATTTTTACTTGAAGCAGGTTACGATATTTCCACTGGTTTTGACCTTGCTTTATATGGCAATATTCCAAACGGAGCAGGTCTTTCTTCTTCTGCTTCTTTAGAACTTTTAGCAGGAGTGGTTTTAGAAGAATTATTCCAATTAGACATTAGTCGTCTTGATTTAATTTTAACTGGTAAACGAGTAGAAAATGAATTCATTGGGGTTAACTCAGGAATTATGGATCAATTTGCCATTGGTATGGGACAAAAAGATCATGGAATTTTTCTCGATACGAACACTTTAGAATATGAAATGGTTCCTGTAGAACTAGGTGAATATGTCGTTTGCATTATGAACACTAACAAACGGCGGGAATTAGCAGATTCAAAATACAATGAACGACGAGCAGAATGTGAAGAAGCTTTAGCACGTTTGCAAAAACAATTGGCAATTAAAAGTTTAGGGGAATTAACGGAAGAAGAATTTGAAAAAAATACTTTCTTAATTAATGATCCTATTTTAGAAAAAAGAGCCCGTCATGCCGTTTATGAAAATGGTCGGACGATTAAAGCAAAAAATGCTTTAGTAAAAGGAGATTTAGAAACTTTTGGGAAATTATTAAATGCTTCCCATGCTTCTTTAAGAGATGACTATGAAGTCACTGGTCTTGAATTAGATACTTTAGCTCAGACTGCTCAAAGTGTTCCTGGAGTTTTAGGAGCACGGATGACTGGAGCTGGTTTTGGGGGATGTGCCATTGCTCTTGTGAAAGAAGACCAATTAGAAAACTTAAAAGAAGTTGTAGGAGAAAAATATTTAAATGTTGTTGGCTACAAGGCTGATTTTTATGAGGCTCATGTGGGAGACGGAACAAAAAAATTATAGGAGGAATTTAAAATGACAGTATTAGTACTCGGTGGTGCAGGTTATATTGGTTCTCATTGTGTGGATCAATTAGTTGAAGGCGGCTATGATGTGGCTGTTGTGGATAATTTAGTTACAGGACACGTGGATGCCATTCACAAAAAAGCACGTTTTTATGAAGGAGACGTGAGAGATAAAGAATTTTTAACTGGCGTCTTTGAAAAAGAAAACATTGATTCTGTGGTTCACTTTGCAGCTTTTTCTTTAGTGGGAGAATCAGTAGAAAAACCTTTAGAATACTTTAATAATAATATTTATGGAATGCAAATTTTACTTGAAGTCATGAAAGAACATGACGTGAAAAATATTGTCTTCTCTTCTTCTGCCGCTACTTACGGAGAACCAAAAGAAGCTTTAATTACAGAAGAAACACCACAAATGCCAAAAAATCCTTACGGGGAAACGAAATTAGTCATGGAAAAAATGATGAAATGGTGTCGCGTCGCTTATGGAATGAATTATGTGGCATTACGTTACTTTAATGTGGCTGGAGCTAAAGCGGATTCTTCTATTGGGGAAGACCACAATCCTGAAACTCATTTAGTACCGATTATTTTACAAGTTGCTCTAGGTCAAAGAAAAGAATTAATGATTTTTGGGGATGACTATGATACTCCAGACGGTACATGTATTAGAGATTATGTGCAAGTAACTGACTTAATTGATGCTCATATTTTAGCTTTGGAATATTTGAAAGATGGCGGAGAATCTACAGCCTTTAACTTAGGTAGTGCAGAAGGCTTTTCTGTTAAAGAAATGCTAGACGCTGCTAGAAGTGTGACTGGAAAAGAAATTCCTGCAGTTATTGCCAAAAGAAGAGCAGGAGATCCTGCTGTTTTAGTTGCTTCTCCTAAAAAAGCAAAAGAAGTTTTAGGTTGGAAACCAAAATACAATAATGTGAAAGACATTATTCAAACAGCTTGGGATTGGCATGTTAGTCATCCTAATGGTTACGACGATAAAAAATAGTAAAGGAGAATTTGTTTTGTCAATTAGTCAAACAATTGCCGATTTTGTCACTGTAGCCATTGATAATGGTGGCTTTATGGAATTAGATCGCCTTTATTTACAAAATCGGATTTTAGCTTTAGTAGGTGAAACTTCTTTAGAACCCGTTCATCCTAAAGCAGGTGTCCAAGATATTCAAAAATTAATCGAAGAATTAATGGTTTGTGCTAAAAAAAATGGTGTTGTAGGGGACACGCAAAGTGAAAAAGATATTTTAGAAGCACAATTAACTGATTTTTTAACCCCACCACCTTCTGTGATTAATGCTTTATTTGCTCAGCATTATCATAATAGTCCTAAAGAAGCCACCAATTATTTTTATGATTTATCCCAAAAAAATGATTATATTAAAACTCAAGCCATTGCTAAAAATATTGTCTTTCCAGCAAAAACAGAATACGGAGATTTAGAAATTACGATTAATCTTTCTAAACCGGAAAAAGATCCTAAGGAAATTGCTCTGCAAAAAGAAGCAGTGCAATCAGATTATCCAAAATGTTTATTATGTATGGAAAATGAAGGCTATCTTGGAAGAATTAATTATCCAGCAAGAACGAACCACCGAATTATTCGCTTGAATTTACAAGGAGAAAGCTGGGGGTTCCAATATTCTCCTTATGCTTATTACAATGAACATTGTATAGTGCTTGCGGAAGAACATCGGCCAATGAAAATTTCTGTGGAAACTTTTAAACGTTTAGTAGAACTTTTAGAAGTTTTCCCTCATTATTTCTTTGGCTCAAATGCTGATCTTCCTATTGTGGGAGGTTCCATTTTATCTCACGATCACTACCAAGGGGGACGCCACGAATTTCCAATGGCTAAAGCTCCAGAAGAAAAAGTGTATACCATGGCTGAATTTCCTGAAGTGTCTTTAGGACAAGTGGTTTGGCCAATGAGTGTCTTGCGCTTAAGAAGTAAAAATAAAGACCAATTAATTGAGGCTTGTGAACATATTGCTGTTTCTTGGAAAAATTATTCCGCTCCTGAACTTTCTATTCGAGCAAAATCAGGGGATGGCACTCCTCACCACACAGTTACTCCAATTGCTAGAAAAAAAGGAGAAGCCTTTGAAATTGATTTGGTTCTTCGAGATAACAATGTTTCCGAAGAATTTCCAGATGGAATTTTCCATCCTCATGAAGATGTACAGCATATTAAAAAAGAAAATATTGGTTTAATTGAAGTCATGGGGCTAGCTGTGCTTCCTCCACGTTTAAAAGAAGAATTAAAAGAAGTAGAAAAATTCTTATTAAACCAAGATAACACCATGAAAGAAATGCATCGTTTATGGGCAGAAACAATAAAAGAAAACTACACGATTAATGAAGACAATGTCACAGATATTGTTCAAAAAGAAGTAGGGAAGACTTTTGCTAGAGTTTTAGAAGATGCTGGTGTCTTTAAACGAGATCAAAAAGGGCAAGAAGGCTTTCGTCAGTTTATTGCCCAATTATAAAGGGGTGATTTCATGGCAACTATAAAAGATATTGCCCAAAAAGCTGGTGTTTCTCCAGCGGCTGTTTCTCGTGTTTTAAATTATGATCCAGACATTTCTGTTTCAGAAAAAACTAAGACAAAAATTTTTGAAGCAGCAGAAGCACTAAATTATACAAAACATTTAAAAGGTGCCAAAAGTTATAAAGGTTCTCTTTTACTGCTGCAATGGTATAACGCTAAAGAAGAATTGGAAGATCTTTACTATTTATCGATTCGCCTTGGCATGGAGAAAAAAGCCCAAGAGTTAGATTATGAATTTACGCGCATGACTTACAAAAAAAATCATCTTCCTAAAGAAAAATATGATGGTATTTTAGCTTTGGGTAAATTTTCTAAAGAGGATTGCGATAATATTGCTTCCTTAAGTGACACTGTTTTATTTGTGGATTATGATGCCTATGATTTTGGGTATAATTCTTTAGTAGTGGACTTTAAACAAGGAGTGCACTTAGCTTTAAATCATCTTTTAGAAAAAAATATTTCTTCAATGGGTATTTTAACGGGGGATGAAAAAGTAAAAGGTACTGGAGAAGAAATAAAAGATCCCCGCTTATCTTTTTATGAAAAGGAAATGCTAGAGTATCCAGAAATTAAAAGTGATTTTATTTTTCATGCTCCTTTTACAGTGAAAGGGGGCTATGACAAAATGAAGCAAGTTTTAACTCATCAGGAAAAACTACCAGAAGCTTTATTTTGTGCCAGTGATGCTTTAGCCATTGGATGTATGAAAGCTTTACAAGAATTTGATTTAAACGTTCCAGAAGATATAGCTATTGTGGGCTTTAATGATGTTTCAGTGGCCAAGTATGTGACACCAGGATTAACAACCATTAAGGTTTACACAGAGTGGTTAGGAAATTTAGCTGTCACGACTTTAGGGGAACTTTTAAAAGAAGATGCCCCAGTTCCAAGAAAATTATTAGTGGGCACTCAGCTTATTAAGAGAGCTTCTGCTTAAAAAAAGAGGATGACTTTTTAGTCATCCTCGTTTTTAGTTTAAAAAATCATTTTTAAGGTTTGTTCTAATTGTTCAAAAGAAGCAATTTCTAATTCAAAGAGTAAGGGCTTATCTTGAGGCACGTCTCTGTGCCGATGATTAAACCATAAGGAACGCCAATTGGCTTTTTTTGATCCTGCCACGTCACTGTCGTAATTATCTCCTACATAAATAATTTCTTCTGCTGCAAGATCTAAAGATTTTTGTACCAGTTCAAAAATTTCTCGATCAGGTTTTTGATAACCCGTAGCTTCTGAAATAAAAATATTTTCTGGCTTAACCCATTGAGTTAAGTGAAGTTGCTTAATTTTTTTAGCTTGATGATCTGTGGGACCATTAGTAATAATTGCTAATGGAATCTCTTTTTCTTTTAAATAGTCTAAAATTTCTTTGATTTTTTCATGCATGACAATTTTATCCAGTTCATCTTCATAAATCTTTTGAAAATTTAAACAGGCCTCTTTGGTTAAGGCAGGATAATCAAGATCCACTAAGGATTGATAGATACGGTGAGCGCGCATTTGCTCAATGGTCAAAAGTCCTTGCATGACTTTGGGAAAATTTTCATCACTGTAATAACGGAAACGAATGTATAAATTATGAAAATCTTCATCTAAAACATAAGGAGATACTTCTTTCACAGCATTGCGAAAGGGAGCTTGTTGATCGTATAAAGTATCGTCCACATCAAAAACAACTGCTTTAAGCAAAAAAGCCACCTAACTTTCATTTATTTTCAGAAATTATTGTAACGGAAAAAACCAGAAGTTAAAAGACTTTTTCCAAAAGTAATAAGAGTTTTATTTACCAAATAAAAACATTCAAAGAAAAATTTTCTTTAACTTTCGCTTTTAGTTATTTTTACTTTAAAAAAAAGAAGAAGTTCTTTCCCATTTTCCTTAAGCTGTGAAATTATGTTACACTAAAGAAAAAGTGAGGGTCAGTTATGAAAGAAAATTATCAATACCCTTTGGACTACTCTTGGAGCCAAGAAGAGATTATTAAAGTAATGGATCTTTTTAATGGGGTCGAAAAAGTGTATGAAAAAGGATTAGAGAAAGAAAAATTTCAAAAAATCTACGCTGCTTTTAAACAGGTTGTCCCAAGTATTGGAGAAGAAAAGCGTTTAGACAAAGCTTTTTTTGCTGAAAGTGGCTATTCCATTTACCAAGTAGTGAAAAAAATGAAAACCACAAATGGAAAAATTATCAAAATGGAGGGAAAATAAATGGAAAAATTAGCTTTAGAGGTCTTAGGTTGGCTCCAAGAAGCCAAAGAAGATATTGTGCGACACTTAAATGATCCTTTAGTAGTGGATACAAAAAGTTCTTTTAATGATTTAGTGACAAATATGGACAAAAAAACCCAAGATTTTTTAGTAGGAAAAATTTTAGATAAATTTCCAGAAGATAAAATTTTAGCAGAAGAAAACGGCATGAACGAACTTGCTTCTTTAAAAGGAAGAGTTTGGATTATTGACCCTATTGATGGCACGTTAAATTTTGTTTTACAGCAAAAAAACTTTTGTATTATGTTAGGCCTTTTTGTGGATGGGAAAAGTGAATTAGGTTTTATTTATAATGTTATGGCAGATGAACTTTACTGGGGAGGAAAAAGTTTAGGAATTTACTGTAATCAAGATAAATTAGAAAAACCAAAAGATAAAAAAATCAATGAAGGTCTCTTAGGGATGAACGCTTATCTTTATGGGAATAATATTCAACATGCTCATGACATTGGTAATTTATCCATGGGTGTGCGCATGACAGGGTGTGCCGGCCTTGAAATGATTAGTATTTTAAAAGGAGAACAAGTGGGCTATCTTTCTAATTTACAACCTTGGGATTATGCACCTGGTTGTGCTTTATTAGATGCTTTTGACATTCCGTATGGGACTATGGAAGGGAAAAAATTAAGTTTTTCTGGGAGAGAACCATTTTTAGCTTTACAACCCACTGCGTTTTCTGAAGTTAAAGAAAAATTTTTCTTAAATAAATAATTTAAAAGAAAATGAAAGTTATGAAAACTTTCTACTGTATTTTCTGAAATTTATCTGTTATAATGACCTGTCGAAGTTTATGTGGAGAAAATAGCATCCGCTATTTTCTTTTTTAATGAATCGGACTTAAATATTAAGGAGACCTGAGATTTGAAATTAAGAGAAGATATTCGGAACGTTGCGATTATTGCCCACGTTGACCACGGAAAAACAACATTGGTTGATGAGCTATTAAAGCAATCCGACACCCTTGACTCCCATACCCAATTACAAGAACGCGCCATGGATTCTAACGCTATTGAAAAAGAACGTGGGATTACGATTTTAGCCAAAAACACAGCAGTATCTTACGGGGATACAAAAATTAACATTTTAGACACCCCAGGACACGCGGACTTTGGTGGGGAAGTGGAACGTATTATGAAAATGGTTGACGGGGTATTACTTGTTGTGGATGCCTACGAAGGAACCATGCCTCAAACACGTTTTGTTTTGAAAAAAGCCTTAGAACAACATTTAACACCGATTGTGGTGGTTAATAAAATTGATAAACCTTCTGCTCGTCCAGAATTTGTTGTGGATGAAGTTTTAGAATTATTTATTGAACTTGGCGCCGATGACGATCAATTAGAATTTCCTGTTATCTACACTTCTGCTTTAAACGGAACTTCTAGTTTCGATGAAGATGTAGCCACCCAAGAACACACAATGAAACCTATTTTTGAAACGATTATTGAACATATTCCAGCACCTATTGATAATTCTGATGAACCATTACAATTCCAAGTTTCTTTACTTGATTACAATGATTATGTGGGAAGAATCGGAATTGGCCGGGTCTTCCGTGGAACGATTAAAGTAGGAGATCAAGTGGCGTTAATGAAACTTGATGGTTCTGTGAAAAACTTCCGTGTGACAAAATTATTTGGTTTCTTTGGCTTGAAACGTTTAGAAATTAAAGAAGCCAAAGCAGGAGATTTAATTGCGGTTTCTGGAATGGAAGACATTTTCGTTGGAGAAACAGTCACACCAATTGATCACCAAGATGCCCTTCCAATTTTACACATTGACGAACCTACGTTACAAATGACTTTTGTAGTAAATAATTCTCCTTTTGCTGGTAAAGAAGGAAAATATGTTACTGCCAGAAAAATTGAAGAACGTTTAATGCAAGAATTACAAACAGATGTATCTTTAAGAGTTGATCCAACAGATTCACCAGACCGCTGGATCGTTTCTGGTCGTGGGGAATTGCATTTATCTATTTTAATTGAAACCATGCGTCGGGAAGGTTTTGAATTACAAGTTTCTCGTCCAGAAGTTATTGTTAGATATGTTGACGGAGTAAAATGCGAACCATTTGAAATGGTGCAAATTGACACACCAGAAGAATACATGGGCTCCATTATTGAATCTCTTTCCCAACGTAAAGGGGAAATGCAAGATATGATTCATACAGGTAATGGTCAAATGCGGTTAATGTTCTTGGCGCCAGCTAGAGGATTAATTGGTTACTCTACTGAATTTTTATCTATGACAAGAGGATATGGCATTATGCACCATACTTTCGATCAATACTTACCAATGTTAACTGGAAGAATTGGCGGCCGTCGTTCAGGAGCGTTAGTTTCTATTGACACAGGTAAAGCCACTACTTATTCCATTATGGCCATTGAAGAAAGAGGAACGGTTTTTGTTGAACCAACCACTGATGTTTATGAAGGAATGATTGTTGGAGAAAACTCCAGAGAAAATGACTTGACTGTTAATATCACGAAAGCGAAACAACAAACTAACGTCCGTTCTGCTAATAAAGACCAAACTTCTGTCATTAAAAAACCACGGATTTTAACTTTAGAAGAATCTTTAGAATTCTTAAATGAAGATGAATATTGTGAAGTGACACCAGAATCAATTCGTTTAAGAAAACAAATTTTAAATAAAGCTGAACGAGAAAAAGCCAATAAGAAAAGAAAAATGGCTGAAAAAGACGCTTAATTAAAGAAAATTTTTATTTAATGGGTATCTCAGACTGGGGCCAAAGCTAAAACTTTGCTCCAGTCTTCTTTTTTACTAAATTTTTAAGAAAACTCTTTAAGAGAATATGCTATAATGAGGGCGATTGGAGGGGGACCTGATGGAAGATAATGCAAAAGATCTTTTATTAAAAGATGCGAAAGCCATTGAAAAATTAATTTCAAATCAAAAAAATAGTTTGTGCATTGCTCACTGTAAAGCCTTTGAAGAAGTGGTAGATACACAAATGTACGGTTTTTCCAGACAAATTGATTTTGCCGTGCGTCTAGGTTTAATTGAAAAAAAAGAAGGTCAGCAAATTTTGGCTGATCTTGAACATAAATTAAATGAATTGTACACTCAAGTCTATGAAAAAACTCCTGAGTATAAGGAGGTCTAATATTGAGTGCCAAAAAAAAACCGAAGCATCATTACCTTGATTATGGGATTTTGCTTCCTTATCTTTTCTTAGCTATTTTTGGGATTATTATGGTTTATTCTTCCACTTCTTATTTGCAATATTTAACCAGTGGAAATTATGATCCACCTTTTGCTTATGCTAAAAGCCAAGGAATGTATTTAGTTATTTCCTTAGTGGTCATGGCAGTCTTGTATCGTATGCGGACAAAGTTTTTAAAAAATAAAAATCTCATTTATTTTATTGTTGCCAGTGTTTCAGCCTTACTCATTGTTACCCTTTTTTTGGGGAAAGAAGTAAATGGTGCTAAAGGTTGGTTAGTAATTGCAGGTTTTAGTATGCAACCGGCGGAATATTTAAAATTAGTCATGGTGTGGTTTTTAGCTTATACTTTTGCTAGCCGACAGGTGAATCTTAAAGAAAATTTCTTTGTTAATTATCGCGTGCCTTTAATTGTCTCGGCCTTTTTAATTGGTTTA
This sequence comes from uncultured Enterococcus sp., assembly GCA_946409145.1. Classification (GTDB taxonomy): domain Bacteria; phylum Bacillota; class Bacilli; order Lactobacillales; family Enterococcaceae; genus Enterococcus_J. The sequence continues at coordinate 12,103 of CAMJVA010000025.1, forward strand.
GTGTTAGTGCAACCAGACCTTGGAGGAGCAGTGATTATCACTTTAATTGCTGCCATTATTATTTTTTCTTCAGGAATTCCATCGCGCCTTTCCCTAGTGATTACTGCAGCAGCCGGTGCGTTAGCATTTTTCTTTACTGAAATTATTGTTCACTTTGGGCAACATATTCCTTTTATTAAGAATTATGTTTATAACCGTTTTGCCGTGTTTAAAAATCCTTTCATTGATCCTTTAGATGGGGGACATCAATTAGTGAATTCTTATTATGCTATTCATAATGGTGGCTGGTTTGGATTGGGTCTGGGAAATTCCATTCAAAAAAAAGGTTTTTTACCAGAAGCCCATACGGATTTTGTTTTTTCTATTTTAATTGAAGAAATGGGATTAGTGGGAGCCATTGTGATTTTAGGTATTTTGTTTTTTATGATTATTCGCATTTTACTCATTGGTATTCGTTCTAAAAATACCTTTAATAGTTTAATGATGATTGGAATTGCCGGTATTTTTCTCGTTCAAGTTTTTATTAATCTTGGAGGAGTTTTAGGGGTAATTCCTATGACAGGAGTCACCTTCCCATTTCTTTCTCAAGGAGGAAATAGTTTACTTACCTTGTCTGCGGCTGTGGCTTTTGCTTTAAATATTTCAGCAGATGAAAAAAGAAGCAAAGAACAACTTAGTGCCTAAGGAAAATTTTTCCTTAGGTTTTTTTAAAGTTAAAGGGATTATAAAATTTTTAATTGAAAAACATTATATTTACCAATGGTT
>CAMJVA010000026.1 GCA_946409145.1 uncultured Enterococcus sp.
GATCACCGTTTATTAAGATTTAAGGGAGTGGGACATAATTATGTCCCACTCCCTTCTTTTTTGTGTAAAATTATGAAAAATAAACTTTTTATATTAAAAAATAACATCAAATACATAAAACTTTTTTTGAAATAATGTCTTGACAATTAAAATGAAATTTGGGAAGATAAAATGGAAACGTTAACAATTTTAATGGAGGCTAGAAAATGAAAAGCTTGAATAAGAAATTTGGTAGTTTGCTTTTTAGTGGAATCTTGATTTTTCAACCTGTTTTATTGTCTGCGGAAAATTTGAATAAGGATATTCAAGAAAAGGGTCACCCTCAAGAAGTTATTTCGTCTATTGATGATCAAAAAAATTCAAAGATTAAAAATGATGAAGAATTATTTAATGAAACAACAGAAAGCAAAAAAGAATTAGACGCGGAAGATTCCGCTTCTGTGGAAGAAATTGTTTCTGACACGAAAGAAAGCACTGAAACAACAGAAAGTTCAGAAGTGCCTGAAGAAAATATTGTATCTTCTGAAAACAACCAAATTCATTCAAGTGAAGAAAATACTTCATCCAAAGAAAATCCTGTAACAGATTCTATTTGGAAAAATAGTGTCATTGGTTCTAGTGCATCGGCTAGTAAAAATACTGTGACCGAAAACGAAAATGGTTCTGTAACTATTGCGAGTGTTAACGGCGGCGGGAAAATTTTAGAAACCGGTTCAGATGGGATGAATTTTTACTATACTCCCATTAAAAAAACCGATAATTTTTCTTTAAGAGGAACCATTAAAGTGGACACTTGGACTTATTCCAATGGGCAAGAAGGCTTCATGCTTTTAGCTCAAGATGCCCTTCCAAGTGATAACTATGTGGAAGGTTTTTATTCTAACTCTTACGCTTTAGTAGGGGGGAGATATAGTTATAAATGGGATAGTACCGAAAATAAAGTTTCCTCAAATGGCGATAAAACGTATGATATGCGTTTAGGAATGTCTACTCGTTTAATTTCTGGCATTACAAGTAGTACTCAAGGGGCTACTTCTTCTCTACGGACTCCATTAGAAACGACAGCAGGAGATTTAGCTGTTGATGCTGGGCGTTATAATATTATGGGAAATTTATCTAACCCTGAGGCCTTAACTACTATTGGTAGTGGTATTACAGAAGTTCAAGTGGAAATGAAAAAAACAAATACTGGTTTTGAAATTTTTTACACAGCACCTACTGGAGAAGTGAAACGAGAAATATTATATGATTGGGAAGAATTATTCACTCAAGACAGTGAATATGTATACGTGGGCTTTGCTGCTGCGAGAAATATGACGATTACCGTTTCTGATATTCAATTACAACTTTCTGATCCTGCCACAGACCCAGCCCCAGAAGAAAGACCAAAAGTAGAAGTAGAACCTGTTTATACTATTGACGGAGCAAAAACTACGGGTTCTAAAGATTATTCTTTAGGATTTTTGGCCAATGTTTCAGGAAATATTAAAATTACAAACGAAACAACTGGAGAAATTTTAGTTGAAGAAGAAGCTATTGTGGCTAATGAAAAACATAATAGTCAGTTTGAAATTGTTGAAGGTGTGAACAATTTAAAAGTGAACTTTACACCTGATCCTAGCTATATGCCAAGTGAAAATGAAATTATGAGTAATTATGATCCAGTTGCGTTAAGTCATAGTGTGACTTTAAACACAGAAACCTTAAATACTCTTTATGTAAGCCCAGAAGGAAAAAGTGACAATACAGGGGAAGAAAACTCTCCGTTAGATCTGCAAACAGCAGTGGCTTTTGCTAGAAGTGGCCAAACTATTTTACTAGCTGGAGGAACCTATCACTTCACTAATAGCATTTTTATTGATAAAGCGGCTAATGGAACGGCAGAAAAACCCATTGTGATGATGGCAAAAGATAGCACTGACCGCCCTATTTTTGACTTTGGAAGAAATTCTGCTGGGATTGTTCATTGGGGAAGTTATTGGGAATTTTATGATTTCGATGTGACGAATACGAAAGATTTAGAAAAAGGTTTCCAGATTTCTGGTCATTATAATCATGTGGAAAATATTCAAACTTACAGAAATGGGAATACCGGGTTACAAATTTCTGGGTTAGGCTCTGATACTATTGAAAATTGGCCAAGTCATAACCTGATTAAAAACTGTACTTCCTTTGAAAATGCCGATGCAGGTTTTGAAGACGCTGATGGTTTTGCGGCAAAATTAACAGTAGGGGAAGGAAATGTTTTTGACGGCTGTATTGCTTACAACAACGCAGACGATGGTTGGGATTTATTTGCCAAAGATGAAACAGGTTCAATTGGCGCTGTGACCATTAAAAATTCAGTGGCATACCGAAATGGCTTTATTCCTGGAGTAGAAAAAACCGGTAACGGGAATGGCTTTAAAATGGGTGGCACGAATATTCCAGGGGAGCATGTGTTAATTAATAGTTTAGCTTTTGAAAATTTAGCCAAAGGAATTGATTCTAATTCTGGACCTAATATTCATGTTTACCAAAGTACAAGTTTCAATAACGATTCATACAACGTAGCCTTTTATACTAATATTAATCAAAAAACGAATTATGAAGCTCAGGGAATTCTTTCTTTCAGAACAGAAAACTTAGAGATGAAGGAACAATTTAAAGGAATTTCTCAAGATGAAACCTTATTTAAAGGAGTAAGCAATTACTATTGGGATGAAGTTACACAAACCAGTGTGAACAGCGAAGGAAAAACCTTAAATGAAGATGTATTTGCTAATTTAGCTGTAGGAGAAAATCCAGTAACCCGCTATGCTAATGGTTCTATTAATGTGAATGGCTTAATGCAGCCTATGGACGAAACCACGGCTGGACTTTCAGGAATTGGCGCAAGATTCACTGAATCTACGACACCAGACACCACTCGTCCAACACCAGAAAATCCAACAGACCCAATAGATCCAGAAATACCAGAAACACCAAACACCACCTTACCCACTCAAGAAAATTCTCCAATTCAATTACTAGAAGTAGATGGACATACAAAAAATCCAGAAAAATATCTATTCCCTAAAGTGAAATTTACGATTGGAGTCAATGTCTTTACACCAAATACAGGAGCGCCTGTGGAAGGGGACAGACAATATACCCCTGTGTCTTATGCGTTGCAAAGTGAAAGTGGAAACTTTAATACTTTATCCAGAACAACTTTTGCTAAAGCAGAATTAACTGCACCAAATAGTGGAAGTTATGAGTTAGTTGTGACCTATAATGTAGGAGTATATAATGGCACAACTTATGAAGCGACAGAAGAGCAAGTGCAACAAAAGATGCCGTTAAATGTTCTCACTCCTTCCACTAGTGATTCTACTGATGATTCCACTAACTCCACAGATAGTTCCAATAGCACGACTGATTCAGAAAATAAAAAAGATGAGACTGGTAAATTACCACAAACAGGTGAGTTACAAAAAGGTATTTTTGCCTTTTCTGGTCTTGCTTTAGTTGTGTTAAGTGGTCTGTTAGCCTTATTAAAACGGGAAGATAAAAAGAAAAAAAGTTAGTAGATAAATAAAAAAACATCCTCAATACGAGGATGTTTTTTTATTTATCTCAACGCTTCTTTAACGGCTTTTTCTTGTGCTTCAATAAGTTTAATGCGACTTTCAATCACTCGTTTTGACATGGTAATTTCTCTAGTGAGCGCTGGTTGATTAATCATTGGATTAAAGAATTTTTCAAATTCTTCTAAGCGTTCTTTTGTTTTGAAGCGGCGACTAAGGACTAAAATGTAAGTGCTAAATTCCATATCTCCCCCAACGGTTTTTTCTAGCCAATCCCAATTATTTCGTAACCAGTCCCAAGCTTTTTCCTCGCTTTTTGGATTGCTTAATAGCCCAGCAAACCATTGCCGTAAATCTTGGGGTTTAATGATTTCAGCATTTTTCAAATTATCTACTAAGCGGTCTAAAAGTTGTTCATTATTTACAAAGACAATACTTTTTCCTAGAGCTTGTTTTAAGCTAGTGTCTGTTGTGTGCTCGTAATTTTGTAAAAGATAAGTGAAACTTTCTTCTGTGGGATAATTTTTCATTTCATTTAGGAAAACAAAGGCGGCAATATCTGAAGGTAAAGCTAATAAATTTTCTTTCTTTTCTAAATATAATTCATGAAGGTCTTTTGAAAGTTGTTCATTTTCCCCATAAAGTCCAGCATTAATCACTAAAGGTCTCACTAATTGGTCATCAATATTTTCTCCTTTAACAGGTAAAATATTTAAACGATTAATTTGCTTGTAGCTTAATGTTGCAAAAAGTTTTTTTAGATTTTTTTCTTCATCGCTGTCTGTTTGCACAAATTTTTTCAAGGCATCGGCACCTTGATACACTGCATCAATAACCAAGCTTTCTTGACTTTGGGCAAATTCTTTTAATAAAGGAATAATTTTGGCGTAAGTAATCACATTGCCTTCTGCTAATAGACGTTGATCTTGCAGGAGTTGTAATTTAGAAATAGCGTCTAATTCATCGCTTTCTTGCAAAATATCAGTTAACAGTTCTTCGTCATAATGAACAATGTAATGGGCATTATTTCCTAAATTTAAGCGGAAAGGAAGACCATTTTCTTGCCGAAGTGTTTGATAATCTCCAAGGACGAGAGTTTTTTCCCTCATGAGTGGAGGAATATTTTGATAATTACTATTGGTTGGAATTTGCCATTGACGATTCTTGTCTTCTCCTTCTCCAATGAAAAATTGTTTTTGGCTTAAGGTTAATTTTCCGTCTACAACTTTCGCCTCTACCACAGGGTATCCTGGTTGTTCCAACCAAGAAGTCATCATGTCTCCAATAGGAAGACCAGAAGCGTTCCCTAATGCGTCCCACAAGTCAGCACCTACTGCGTTTTTGTATTGGAATTTTGTGAAATAATTTTTCAATCCTTTTTGTAATGCTTTATCTCCAATTAAAGCGCGAACCATGACTAAAAGTCTTGCACCTTTAGCATAAACAATGGCCCCGTCAAATAAAGTATCAATTTCTCCTGGATCGTTTACTGCAACGTGGACCGATTGCACTCCGTCAGTAGCATCTCTTTGTAATGCTGCTGGAACATCTGAGGTTTGGAAAAGTTCCCAGACTTTCCAATCAGGTTCTAAAGCATCTACAGCCACATATTCCATCATGTTGGCAAAACTTTCATTTAACCATAAATCATCCCACCATTTCATGGTGACTAAATCTCCAAACCATTGATGGGCCACTTCATGAGCAATCACAGTCGCTACTACTTGTTTTGTCCGTAAAGGTGTATTGTTTTTATCTAATAATAAATACACTTCTCGATAAGTAATTAAGCCCCAGTTTTCCATAGCCCCAGCTGAAAAGTCTGGAAGCGCCACTTGCCAAGAGTGAGGAAGAGGATAAGGGGTTTGATAAAACTCTTCGTAAAATTCAATGGAACGTTTGGCAATATCTAAAGCAAAATCTAATTCCTTTAATTCATGAGCTTTGGTAGAGAACACGCCTACTTCTACACCGTTTTTAGTTGTGGTGGTTTTTTTCTGTAAGTCCCCAAAGACAAAGGCAATTAAATAAGTCGACATTTTCACTGTGGTAGCAAAATAATGATAACCATTTTCCACCTTGATTTCTGGCATGTTACTTAAAATGGTTTCACCTTTTTCTTCATCAAAGGAAATTGCTAAATCAAAAGTAGCTTTCGCTTCAGGTTCATCTATACATGGGAAGGCTTGACGAGCAGCAGTACTTTCAAATTGCGTTCCCACTAATTGTTTTTTCTCCCCATTTAACATGTAATAGGAAGGATAAATTCCCATCATAGTGTCAGTGAGTGGAGCAGTATAAGTAATTTCTAAAGTAATTTCTCCAGTTTCAGGTAAGGCGATTCTCAAGGATTCGTCTTGATCATCCGTCACAAAATTTAAGGGTTCTCCTTTAAACAACACCTCTTCTACTTTTAAATATTTTTGGTGTAAGGCAATTTCTGTTTCTGCAGTATAACCTGTAACAATGGTTTTTCCAGTAATCAGCTTTTTTTTCCGATTCACATCTAAAAATAAAGTATAGTGACTAGGTTGAAATTTTTGGTAAAAAGGGACGTAGCTCATGAAATCACTCCTTTAATATAATATCTATATTCTAGCACTCTTTTTTATAGGACCAAAAGATTAAGACAGAAAATTATCAGAAAATTCTGTTTTGTTCAGTATTCATTTTTAAAAGTTAAGGATTTTTGTAAATTTTTTTAATGTAAGCGGATGCTTTGACAAACAAATCTTATTCATAAGAAAATGAACCAAAAGGAGGAGATGGTAATGTCAACCATGGTCTTTGCTAATTTTCCTGTGACGGATCTTGAAAAAGCCACTGAATTTTACACGAAACTAGGATTTAAGAAAAATCCGACTTATTCAGATGAGCATGCTAGTGGAATGGTTTGGGATGATAATTTTTGGGTAATGCTTTTAACAAGAGACTACTATCAAAGTTTTATTGGAAAAAAACAAGTGATCAATCCTCATGAAGCAAGTGGTGTTTTAGTGGCCTTTAGTTTGCCTACTAAAGAAGCAGTCCAAAAATTCGCTGAAACCGCAAAAGAAAATGGAGGAGATTTTTACTCAGCAGTGGATAATATCCCAGAAGATGTCATGCTAGGGTATGAAGTCGTTGATTTAGATGGGAATATTCTAGAACCTACTTGGATGGCAGAAGTTTAAAAATAAAAGAAAGAGGTGACGAAAAATTTTCGTCACCTTCTTTTATACTATTTGGCAATAAATTTGATGACTTCTAGGAAATTCTTTTTCTAGAAGTTTTTTTAATAATTTAAAGGCTTCTTGCTCACTTAAGGCACTAAAAGTTTCATTAGCATACCCTGCTTCAATAATTTTAAAGAGCGTCTGTTCTTTTTGAAGAATAACTTTACGATCTTTTTTAAAAGTGAGCAAGGTAACTTGGGCGTTTTCTTTATGCTTTAATTGCTGTTTCACAAAACGCAAGGTGGTTTTCTTAGGAATGGCGTTCATTTTTCCCCTTCTTTACTTAAAAATTTTTTTACTTCCTTGTCAAAAACGACTTTTTGTAACGTTTTTGTGAGATAGACAGGAAAAATGGTGTCATTTTCTAAAGCATAAGCGAGCCGGTAAAAGTTTTTTCCCATGCGGACTTTTAATTCATAAAGATTTTCTGTTTTTCCAACAGGTTTAATTTTTGGGGAGTGACTAGCAACGTAAACAGGCAATTTTTCTTGTAGAAATGTGTTTAATTTAATTTGCTCCTCTTTAGTGGAAAAATAATTTTCGACAAAAGAGTTGATAATTATTTTGTATGGCATAGTTTTTGCCACCTTTCTTTATCTCTAGAATAGCCTAATTTTTGCCAGTTTTCCATTAGGGAAAATTTTGCTATTTTAGTTATAATAATCTTAAAATAAATGAAGTAGATTTTGTAGAAAGAAAGGAGAACTCATGAAAAAAATATATTTTTTATGCACAGGAAATTCTTGTCGCAGTCAAATGGCAGAAGGGTATGCCAAAAAATTTTTACCAAAAGATGAATTTGAAATTAAAAGTGCTGGGGTAGAAACCCACGGATTAAATAAAATGGCCGTCAAAGTTATGGGAGAAGATGGAGTGGAAATTTCTCAGCAAACCTCTGATTTAATCGACCTAGATTATTTTCAACAAGCAGACTTAATTGTGACTTTATGCGGGGATGCTTTAGACAAATGTCCCGTCATTCCACCAGAAACCACCCATATTCACTGGAATTTAAAAGATCCAGGAAAAGCCGTGGGGACTCCTGAAGAAATTCACGCTGTTTTTATTCAAGTGCGGGATGAAATTAAAGAACACGTTAAAACCTTAAGAAAATAATGAATGAAAGATTGAAAAAAGGCGCAATAAACTTTTTTCAATCTTTTTTAAAAGACAGCTCTGTTTGACAATTGGCTATTATTTTTTTATCATATTCCCGTAAGCGAATATAAGGATGTGAAAAATTGGAAATAATTGATTATTTTAAAATTTGTTCAGATGAAACGCGTTTGAGGATTTTACTCTTATTAAAAGAAAAATCTCTTTGTGTGTGTCAAATGCAAAGTATTTTAGAAGTAGCTCAAAGTAAATTATCTAAACATTTAAGCAAAATGCGCGATTTAAAAATGGTTAAAGCAACACAAGAGGGAAAATTCGTTATTTATTCCTTAAATGAAGATCTTTTTTTAACAAATATTTTGCAAGCTGTAGAAAAACAAGGAATCTTTGTTAAAGATCAAGAAAGAATAAATGAGTTTGATCATTTACTTGAGGTGTCTTCATGTGGCAGCGAATAAGTGATCTTTTCTTTAAAATGACTTGGCTAAATGATTTTTTTGCTTGGTTTTTGGAAAAAGTATTTCATTTATCTCTAAAGAGTAAATTAGGTCAAAGTTTACAATTTTTTCTTTTTGATGTGGTGAAAATATTCATTCTTCTAACTGTTTTAATTTTTTTAATGGGCATGATTCAGTCATTTTTCCCACCTGAAAAAACGAAAAAAATTCTAGGGAATATTAAAGGATTTAAGGGGAATTTATTAGGAGCCCTTTTAGGCACGGTTACTCCTTTTTGTAGTTGTTCATCCATTCCTATTTTTATTGGTTTTACTACAGCAGGACTACCTTTAGGAACGACGTTTTCTTTTTTAATTTCTTCTCCCATGGTGGATATGGCGTCTATTATTTTACTCATGTCTTTTTTTGGCCCAGAAATTGCGATTGTCTACGTTATAGTAGGATTAATTTTAGCGATTCTTGGAGGCACACTTATTGATAAGCTAAAAATGGAAGATGAAATTCAAGACTATATTAAAAAAATGGAAGACCATTCTTCGTTTATTGCAGAAATTCATTTGAAGGAGCGACTGATTTTTGCTGTAGATCAAGTAAAACAAGTAGTCAGTAAAGTGTGGTTGTACGTTTTAATTGGTGTGGGGATTGGGGCTATCATTCATAACTGGATTCCTGAAACCTTTATTCAACAAGTTTTAGGGGAAAATAATCCTTTTGGCGTGGTAATTGCTACGCTCATTGGAGCGCCCATGTATGCAGATATTTTCGGCGTGTTGCCCATTGCTGAAGCTTTATTTTCAAAAGGTGTACCCATGGGAACCTTAATGGCTTTAATGATGTCAGTGACCACCTTGTCTTTGCCTTCTTTGATTATGTTAAGCAAAGTCGTCAAGCCGAAACTTTTAGGCACGTTTATTGCTATTTGTCTGGTGGGTATTTTGTGTATCGGCTTTATTTTTAATGCCATTCCTCTTTAAATTTAAAATAAAAAACTAGAAAGGAAGAGTAAAATGATTATTAAAGTATTAGGACCAGGATGTAAAAATTGTCAAAATTTAGAAAAAAATGCTAAAGAAGCATTAGTATTAGCTGGAAAAGAAGGGGAAGTCCAAAAAGTGACGGACATGATGGAAATTCAAAAATACGGCATTATGTCCACTCCAGGCTTAGTCATTGATGAAAAAGTAGTGGTTTCTGGAAGAGTACCAAAAGCAAAAGAAATTGTAACTTTTTTATAAAACAAAAATTAATTTTCTCTCTAAAGCTGGGAAATTTTATTTTCATTTTTTTATAAATCTTGGACAATAATAGTCATGAAGAGTAGACTAGGGGCAATCAAAAGCTGTCTAGGAGGGAAGAAAAATGGAAAATTTAGCTACAGGAGAGTTACTGCTTTTTGTGGGAGGATTGTTATTATTAGTTACCTTAGGCGTTCAGTTCATGAGAGAAAAATGGTTAGTATTAATTGCAGGATATGATGGTGGTCAAAGGGTAAATAGTAAAAAATTAGGTTCTGCCATTGGACAATCCTGTCTTTTCGTAGCATTATTAATTCTATTAACTTATCTCTTAGAATTCCCAACGTGGGTTTTATTAGTCGGTACAGTGCTTTTGGTTTTTGTAGGAATTTTTCGCGGCAACCAAGACTAAGCAAAAATAATTTGTGATGAATAGGAATACGAAAAAAGTCTCTTTCTCTTATAGAGGCTTTTTTCTTTTTTTATCTTCAATCAGATTCATTGACAAGGTTCAGATAATATCGTTTAATATACCTATCAGGGTATATGAATTATCTTTATTTTTAAGAAAAAGAAAAGTGAGGAAAATTAAAATGTTTAATTTTTTTAAAAAAGTTCCGAGTGTTTCAACAAAAGAATTAGCTGAAAGACTGAATAATAAAATGGTGTTACTTGATGTGAGAACACCGCAAGAATTTAGGCAAGGTCATATTGCACAAGCACAAAATGTTCCTTTGAATAAATTACCAAATTACGCAGGAAAAGAAAAAGAAGTGTATGTGATTTGTCAATCAGGAATGAGAAGTAAACAAGGAGCAAAAATTTTGCAAGGTAAAGGTTATCAAGTAACAAATATCCGTGGGGGTATGAATATGTGGTCAGGTCCTAGAAGGGTGGGAAAATAAATTGGTAAAAATTGTGATTGTAGGTGGCGTGGCAGGAGGAATGTCTGCTGCAACACGTTTACGTCGTTTAAATGAAGATGCAGAAATTGTTGTGTTAGAAAAAGGGCCGTATGTTTCTTTTGCTAATTGCGGCTTGCCTTATTATGTTTCTGGTGAAATTGCTCAAAAAGACAGTCTCTTAGTTCAAACACCGGAAAGTTTACAAGGACGTTTTTCCATTGATGTGAGACCTTATCATGAAGTGTTAGAAATTATTCCAGCAGAAAATAAAGTGAAAATAAAAAATCAAAAGGAAACTTTTTTTGAAAATTATGATCACCTTATTTTATCTCCAGGAGCTCGTCCTTTTATTCCAGACATTACTGGGTTAAAGGAAGCACAAAATGTTTTTAGTTTACGAAACGTCCCTGACTTAGATAAAATTATGGTAAGGCTAGAAAATAAAGCTGTGAAAACTGCCACTGTTATTGGAGCTGGATTTATTGGCCTTGAAATGGCGGAAAATTTAAAAAAACGCGGACTTAATGTGACTATTGTGGAAAAAGCACCACAAGTTTTACCTCCTTTAGATTTTGAAATGGCAGCATTTGTGAAAAATGAATTGGAAAAAAATAATGTTAAAGTGATTACAGGACAATCTGCAGTAGAATTTCGTGATCAGGGAGAAAAAATTATTTTAGAAGACGGCTCCATGTTACAAAGTGATGTGACAATTTTATCCGTTGGAGTAGTTCCAGAAAATCAATTAGCTAAAGATGCTGGCATTACCACTGGTTTTCGTGGAGGAATTGTGGTTAATGAAAATTACCAAACCAATATTCCTAATATTTATGCTATTGGGGATGCCATTGTGGTAAAAAATCAAGTAACCAAAGAAGATGCACTTATTTCTCTTGCTTCACCGGCCAATCGTCAAGGACGACAAGTAGCAGATGTTATTTCGGGTCTTTCTAGAAAGAATAAAGGAAGCCTTGGAACAGCTATTGTGCGGGTCTTTCATTTAATGGCGGCCTCAACAGGAATTAATGAAAAGGAAGCAAAAAGATTAGGACTGAACGTTCAAGTAGTCCACGTTCAAGGGAAAGATCATGCCGGTTACTATCCAGGAGCAGTGGATATGACGTTGAAATTAATTTTTGACAAAGTTTCCGGAAAAATTTACGGTGCTCAAGGTGTAGGAGAAAATGGAATAGACAAGCGCATTGATATTTTAGCCACAGGAATTAAAGGAGAAATGACTGTTTTTGATTTACCCGAATTAGAGTTTACCTATGCGCCACCTTTTGGCTCGGCGAAAGATCCAGTGAATATGTTAGGCTATGCAGGGGAAAACTTGTTAGAAAATATCAGCGAAAATATTCAATGGTATGAATTAGATGAAGCCTTAAAAAATGGAAAAGTTTTACTAGACGTTAGAAATCCAGAAGAATTAAAAAATAACGGACAATTTAAAAATGCCACCCATATTCCTTTAAATAATTTAAGATGTCGCCTTCCAGAACTAGATCCCAAAAAAGAATATATTGTCACTTGTCACAGTGGATTGCGGAGCTATGTAGCAGAAAGAATTTTAAAACAAGCAGGCTTTAAAGTAAAAAATTTAGACGGAGCATTTGCTCTATATAAAACAGTGAAACCGGAGGAAATTGATTATGTATAATTCTATTTTTATTGACGAGTTTACTCAAAAAGAAAAAAAAGAACCTTTAAATGTTTTAGATGTGAGAGAAGTGGATGAATTTGCCGCAGGTCATATTAAAAATGCGGAAAACTTTCCTTTAAGTTCTCTGCAAAATACTTACAACAAGTTAGATAAGAAAAAGGATTATTATGTGATTTGTCACTCTGGCAGTCGTTCTCAAATGGCTAGTCAATTCTTAGCAGCACAAGGGTTTAATGTGACAAATGTTATGGGAGGAATGTCTTCTTTTAAAGGAGAGATTGTTTCATGACAGAATACGATAAAACTATTTTAAACCGTTTGAAACGAGCAGAAGGACAATTACGAGGAGTACAGCGAATGATTGAAGAAGGAAATGAGTGTGTAGACATTATTACCCAACTTTCTGCCGTTCGTTCCTCTGTTGATCGAGTGGTAGGTATCATCGTAGCAGAAAACTTAAAATATTGCTTAGAGAATCCAGATTTAGACAAAGATGCACAAAAAGAAAAAATTGATCAAGCATTAAAATTAATTGTAAAAAAATAAAAAAACCGGAAAAGTCTTCTCTTGAGAGGATTTTTCCGGTTTTT
>CAMJVA010000027.1 GCA_946409145.1 uncultured Enterococcus sp.
CCTAAAAAAGCGCCTTTTAAAGGAATTAAATAATTATTTTGACTTTGCAAAATATTTTCATAAGCTTGAATCAAACTCACTAAAAAGACAGCCCATAAGAATAACTGAATGGTGTTTTCGCCTAAATTATCTTTAAATAAAGCAAAATTTAACCAAGGTAAAAGCATCACCAAACCTAGGGTACAAGCCAAAGCTAAGGTGGTTGTTAACCGTAAAAACATCAGGGAATATCTTTCAAAAGAAGCCTGATTTTTTTTAACAAATTGCCGCGTTAACATGGGTAAAAAAGTCGACGCTAAAGCTAGAGAAATCACTAATCCTAATTGAACAAAAGGTTGTCCTCTGTCAAAAATCCCTTTCGCTACTTTCGCTTCAAGATCGTTCATGCCACTAGCTTCAAGGGTACTTTTCACCATGAAAGAGTCCACTAGTTGGTATAAAAGTAGCAGCCCACTATAAATAAAAATTAAGCCACCTTCAACGACTAATCTTTTGCCTAAAGAAAGTGTCTTTTTATTAAAGGTAAACCAGTCTTTTTTCACTTCCAGGCGATACTGGGTTGTCCGATTATTTTCATGACGCAAAATAATTAAGGCCACAACTCCCCCTAAAATGCCACCAGAAAAAGCCAACATTCCAGTATCATATAAGTCCAGTTTTCCTACTGAAAAAAAGATCGCCGCCACAATAATCACAAAAACCCGCACAAATTGCTCTCCTACTTGAGAAAGAGCAGTGGGCGTCATCCAAGGAATTCCTTGGAAATTTCCTCTTAAAAAAGATAAAAAAGGTGTTAGCAAATACATAAAAGAAACGAGGCGAATGAGACCAGAAAGTTCCTCATCTCCCATGATTTGAGCAATGGGGCGACTACCTAAAAAAAGCCCGGCAAATAAAATAATGCTTAAATAAAAAATCCAGGGATAAAGATTTTTTAAAAGTTGCTTCTTTTCACTTTCCTCTTTTTTTTCTTGGAGAATTTTAGATAAAAAAACCGGCAATCCTGAAAGCCCTAGGGTCATGGCTAAACCATAAAAAGGATAAATTTGTTGGTACACATAAAATCCCTCATCCCCTACTAAGTTTTGGTAAGGGACCCGGTAAAAAGCCGATAAGACTTTAGCAATTAAAGATGCCCCAGACAAAATCGCTGCAGCTCTTAACATTTCTTGCATTTCATTTTTAGCCATGGGCACCTTCCTTTTATAATTTTTGCGCCAATTTAATTTCTCTAAGGGCGGTAGTAAAGGAAATTAATTCATCTAACCAAATGTCCACTGTTTTATCTTTTGGCAAAGTAAAGACAATTTGCATTTTTTCTTTTTCTACCCCTAAAGTGGCTTTTAATTTTGTGGCTGAAAGTCCTTTGAAAAGTTCTTCCACAGAATAGGTCTTTGTACCAGATTTTGTCAATAAGTAAAAGACTTTATTATCTTTTTGTTTAATACTTTCCACTAACGCTCGGTCTCCGTCCATTTTCAGCCGCCCAATTTGTAAGAGTTGGTTCACTTCTTCTGGGAAATCCCCGAACCGGTCAATTAAATCATCAATGAGTTCTTCTAACATATCTTTTGTTTCTAATTGACGAATGCGTTTATAAATTTCAATTTTTTGTCGTTGATCAGAAATATAACTTTCAGGGAGATAAGCATCCACGGATAAATCAATTTCCACAGTGCTTTTTTCTTCTAATGGTTTATTTCCTTGTTTTCTAGCCACTGCTTCTTCTAGCATTTGAGAATACATATCAAAACCAACAGCATCAATGAAGCCGTGTTGTTGGGAACCTAGTAAGTTTCCTGCGCCACGAATGGATAAATCCCGCATGGCAATTTTAAAACCTGAGCCTAAATCGGTAAAATCTTTAATGGCTTGAAGACGTTTTTCGGACACTTCCGTTAAAACTTTTTGCGGCTCGTACATAAAATACCCGTAAGCCACTCGATTGGTTCGTCCTACCCGTCCTCTTAATTGATACAAAGTAGACAATCCCATGTAATCGGCATTTTCCACAAATAACGTATTCACATTTGGAATGTTTACCCCTGTTTCAATAATGGTAGTGGTCACTAAAACATCATATTGTCCGTCAATAAAATCAAGGAGCACATTTTCTAATTGAACTTCACTCATTTGTCCATGGGCAAAGGCAATTCTTGCATCAGGAACCAGTTCTTGAATTTCTGAAACTTTTTGATCAATAGTATCTACCCGATTATAAAGGTAAAACACCTGTCCCCCTCGAGCTAATTCTCGTTGAATCCCTTCTCTGATCACTCCGAGGTTTTTTTCCATCACATATGTTTGCACTGGATAACGATTTTCAGGAGGCGTTTCAATCACTGAAAGATCCCGTACCCCAAGCATCGACATGTGTAACGTTCTTGGAATGGGGGTGGCGGTTAATGTTAAAACATCCACTTGAGAACGTAACTGTTTCAAGCGTTCTTTGTGTTTCACTCCAAAGCGTTGTTCCTCGTCAATAATTAACAGACCAAGATCGGCAAAAGTAATATCTTTTGAGAGTAAACGATGAGTACCTACCACAATATCCACTTGCCCATGTTTTAATTTTTCTATGGTTTCTGCTTGTTGTTTTTTGGTTCTAAAACGACTTAACATCCCAATTTCTACAGGATAATCGTGAAAACGTTGGATCATAGTATCATAGTGCTGTTGCGCTAAAATAGTTGTAGGGACTAAAAAAGCAACTTGTTTATGATCTTGAATGGCTTTAAAGGCTGCTCTTAAGGCCACTTCTGTTTTCCCGTAACCTACATCCCCTACTAACAAGCGATCCATAGGGCGCGCTTTTTCCATATCTTTTTTAATTTCAGCGATACTTCTTAGCTGATCGTCTGTTTCACTATAGGGAAAATCATCTTCAAATTGTTTTTGATACGTGTCATCAGGGGAAAAAGCATACCCTTTTTCCGCTTCTCTTTTGGCATATAATTCAATGAGTTCATCGGCAATATCTTCAATTCTAGCCGTGACTTTCCGTTTGGTTTTATGCCACTCACTACCTCCTAGTTTATTAATTTTCGGGGTTTTTGCCTCAGAAGAAACATATTTTTGAATTAAATTAAGTTGGGTCACAGGAATAAAAAGCTTATCGGCATTTTGGTACATAATGGTGATATAGTCTTGGTGAATACCGTCTACTTCTAAAGTTTCCATCCCAATATATTGCCCAATTCCGTGATTAGCGTGAACCACGTAATCTCCCGGATTTAAATCAGAATAACTTTTAATTCTTTCTGCATTAGTAACGTGAGCTGGACGACGTTTCTTTTTAGTCACCGTGTGAAAAATTTCTCTTTCTGTCACAATGACTAATTGGTCTTCCAACATTTCAAAGCCATTGCTTAAGGTGCCTTGGCGAATTTGTACATGACCTTTTAAAATTTCTTTTTCTGTAATCACTGTGGGAATTTCCACTTCCCGGAGCATGCTTTCAACTTTAATGATTCTTTCTTTAGTGGGCACTAAAACAATGACCGTTTGTTTTTGTTTTTCCCAACGATCCATTTCTGTTTTTAAAAGAGGTAATTGCCCAAAAAATTGTTGCATCGTGTGCATTTCTACTGGATGAATGGCTTTAAATTGTAAATTTCCCATTCCTTTTTGAAAGTTAGAAAAGAAAGTTTGCTTTTCTTTAGATTTTTTCAAAAAGTCCCGAAAATCTCCTTGAAGCACTTGTTCAGGTAGTGCTTGTAGCTGGGCTAATTTATCAGTTAAAAATTGCGCACTTTCTTTGTCCATTTGGGTTTCTGTATCATAAATTCTTCCTAATTCATCTACAAAAACCACAGGATGATCAAAATAATCGATTAAGGTTGTTTTCTTAGGATAAATAAAACTAGAAAAAAAACTTGTTTCTTCTGTTAATTCTCCTTTATCCCAATGAGTCGCTAATTCTGAAAAATAATCCATTAAAGGCTTTTTTTCCCCTTTACTGGCCACACTTAAGCGTTGTTCTAGTCCTTGACGAACTTTTTCTGCTCCAAGGGCTAAACTTTCTTTATCTGCTAACATTTCAGTAGTGGGTAAAACAGTAAACGTGTCAATTTTTTCTAAAGAGCG
Source organism: uncultured Enterococcus sp. (assembly GCA_946409145.1). Taxonomy (GTDB): domain Bacteria; phylum Bacillota; class Bacilli; order Lactobacillales; family Enterococcaceae; genus Enterococcus_J. The sequence continues at coordinate 4,087 of CAMJVA010000027.1, forward strand.
TTGATTACTAGGATCAAAAAAACGAATGGAATCAATTTCAGTGTCAAATAATTCAAGGCGGACAGGATAATCAGCGTTTAAAGGATAAATATCAGCAATACTTCCTCGAATGGCAAATTCTCCTGGATTAGCTACTAATCCTTCTCTCACATAACCCATTAGAACTAATTTTTCCGGTAACGTCGTAAGTTCTAATTCTTCCCCTACTTCTAAAAGAAGTTTGCTTTTTTCAAAAATACGTTTTTCAGGTAAGAATTTCTTGACTCCTGCTACTGTGGTAATGACAATGGCTTTTTTCCCTTGAACTAAATGATTCAAGGTGTTCACTCGCTCGCTTTTTGCTTCTGGGGAGGCGTAGGCCATTTCTGCGGCTAAGACTTCATCCACTGGAAAAGTTAATACTTCTTCTTCTGGTAAAAATTGTTGCAAATCTTCTTGGAGTTGATTAGCAAAATATAAATTAGGGGTAACGACTAAAATTTGTTCTGGATGTTTTTCATAAAAACTTCCCATGGCTAAAGCTTTACTTGAACCAGAAAGGCCCACAATTAATTGCCGGCCTTTATAGTCTTTAAACCATTTTTTTAAACTATTTTTAGCAAAATTTTTTAAAATTTCCACTGACTCACTCTTTTCTTATTCTTTTGCGCCAAAGACTACTGTTTCTTCAAAGGTATGCCCTGAGGCAAAATAAACACTCACATGTTGAGCTTTTTTTAAAGCAGGTTCTATTTTTAACTGATCATCTAAAGAAAAAGGAGCTAACACATGATCCACCACAGACATTTTTCCTTGTGGTCGACCAATACCTACTTTTACTCGGGGAAATTCTTGAGTTTTAAAATAGCTAATTAAACTTTTTAAGCCATTATGTCCTCCAGCACTGCCTTTTTGTCGCAGACGAACTTTTCCTACAGCAAGGTCTAAATCATCACACACCACTATGGCTTCAGAAGGTAAAATACCAAAATAAGTCAAAAGAGGTCCCGCAGCCCTTCCTGAATCGTTCATAAAGGTTAAGGGTTTAATTAATAAAATTTTATTTCCTTCTAGAAAAAATTCTCCCACTTCTGCTTCAAAAGGATGTTTTTTCATGGTGACATTAAATTCTTTGGCAATGGCATCAACGACCATAAAACCAATATTGTGTTTTGTTTTTTCATATTTTCGTCCAGGATTACCTAGACCAATAATTGCTCGCATTAAAAAATCTCCATTTCTTTCCACGTAAAAATTCTGGGCATCAACAGACCCCCAGGAAAAATTTCTTTTTAATTTTTATTTTCATCACTCACTAAAAAAGTTTACTACTATTATTTATTCTACAGTGAATCATATGAAGTATACCATAATCTCTTGAAAAATCCTTGAAAAATGCTAGAGATTTAATTCTTCTAAAGAAAAATTAAATACTAACAATTATTTTTAAAAGGTTAATAACTCATGCTTACATTGCTTTTTACATGACAGTTATTCTTTAAAATGCTACCATAGTTTTGTTAGAAAACATTTAAGGGAGGAACACACATGACAACTCAAGGTAGTAAAAAACAAAAAGTCATTTTAATCGGAGATGGCGCTGTAGGTTCTAGCTATGCTTTTGCCCTTGTTAACCAAGATATTGCCCAAGAAATCGGAATCGTGGATATTAATAAGGCGAAAACAGAAGGAGACGCTATGGACTTGTCCCACGCCTTAGCCTTTACTTCCCCAAAGAAAATTTATTCTGCAGAATATAGCGATTGTTCTGATGCAGATTTAGTCGTGATTACAGCAGGCGCTCCACAAAAACCTGGAGAAACTCGATTAGATTTAGTCAATAAAAACTTAAAAATTATGAAAAGCATTGTGGAACAAATTATGGCTTCAGGATTTTCCGGCATTTTCTTAGTTGCTGCTAATCCAGTAGATATTTTAACTTATGCCGTATGGAAATTCTCTGGTTTCCCAACAGAAAAAGTCATTGGAACAGGAACTTCTTTAGATACTGCTCGTTTCCGTTACGAAATTGCTAAAATGGTCGATGTGGATGCTAGAAATGTTCACGCATATATTTTAGGGGAACATGGAGACACAGAATTTCCTGTTTGGTCTCACGCTAACGTTGGGGGCTTACAAATTTATGAATGGGTAAAAGATCACCCAGAAGTAGACCAAGAAGCTTTAGTTAACTTATTCTTTAATGTGAGAGATGCTGCTTACACTATTATTGAGAAAAAAGGCGCTACTTTTTACGGTATTGCTGCTGCTATGGCAAGAATTACGAAAGCCATTTTAGATGACGAAAATGCTATTTTCCCTCTTTCAGTTTATTTAGACGGAAAATACGGTCAAGAAGATATTTACATGGGCGCTCCTGCTGTGGTAAACGCTTCTGGCTTACAACATATTATTGAAATTCCTTTATCTGATGCTGAAAAAGATCGGATGGATTCTTCTGCTGCTCAATTAAAAGAAGTATTAACCGACGCTTTTGCTAACTTGGAAAAAGAAGAAAAATAATGTCGTTTTTTAAAAGCCCGCAAGTTTTTTTGCGGGCTTTTTTTGTTGGCAAAAATTAGCTAAAAAGAAAATGTTTGAGCGCGTCCATTTCCTTTTTATTTTTTGATCCAGAGGAAAATTTTTTAGTAAAACGCAAAAACAAATTTTTCGCATTTTATAAAATAGTTTTGTAAAATGTGATAAAAGGGATAATTTATTTACTTATACCTTTAATGAAAGAAGAAACTTAAAAATTTCTTTTAAAATCAAGGATTAATTTTTGTTTGCTTTCAAATAAAATCTCTTTATTTTTTCTTTGATTATGCTACAATGTGAAAGTGCAACATTTCAGTTGCTTGAAATATAGCTTTTTTTAAAGGAGATCACTCATGACAAGAAAACAACGGCAAAAAAAGAAGAAACGTCCCCTATTGTACCTTTCCCTTTTTCTTTTGCTTTTAATAGTCGCTATTTACGGTTTTGGTGCTAATTATTATCAAAGCCATTTTTTCCCTAATACTACAGTGAACACCGTTGCTATTGGGAATGCAGATTTAAATAAAGCCAATACAAAATTACAAAAAAATGTCTCCACTACACTCTTTTCTTTAACTGATAATAAAGCCCCTTACAAAGATATTACTTTAACGGACTTAGGAAAAACGACTGATTTTAAGAGTGATTTGCAAAATCTGTTAAAAAAACAAAATAACTGGGCATTTCCCTTGAGTTATTTCAAAAAAAATAAAACTTCCATGGGAGATTTTTCCGTTACTGACGCTGAATTAGACGGTTACTTGAGTAATTTAACCACAGAACTCACTACTTTAAATGATTCGCGTACTCCAAGTCAAAATGCTTCTTTAAGCTTTAATGAAGGAACCTTTGCTGTGGTCCCAGAAGTAGTTGGTAACCAACTCAATGTGGAAAATATTATTAAAGATATTAAAACTAAAATTCAAGCTGGAGAAAAAACTTTAGAGCTGGAAGATTACCTTATTGCTCCAACAGTGACGCAAAATGATGAAACCATACAAAATCAATTAGCTCAAGCTAATAAAGTTAGTGCCATTAACGGAAATTATTCCATTAATGAACAAGTGATTAATATTCCTACAGAAACCATTCAAAGCTGGTTAACTTTTACTGATGGCACTCTTGGTCTTGATCAAGAAAAAGTGAAAGCTTACTTAAGTAGTCTTGGAGAACAATACAACACATCTAGTGTTCCTTATACATTTAATTCTAGTAAACGAGGACAAGTAAGTGTTCCTGCTGGTAGTTACAGTTGGTCCATTCAAGTTAATTCTGAAGCAGAAGCTCTGACGGAAACAATTTTAGCTGGGGAAGATTTTACTCGGGTTCCCATTACTAAAGGTTCCAGTTCAGCGAATGGTCCAAGAATTGGGAATACTTACATTGAAGTGGATATTCAAAATCAACATATGTGGTACTACAAAGACGGAGCTTTAGTGTTAGAAACAGATGTGGTCACTGGTAAACCAACCACTCCTACTCCAACTGGTGTCTTTTATGTTTGGAATAAAGAATCTCCTTCTGTTTTAAAAGGGAACAATGAAGACGGAACAAAATATGAAACACCCGTAAATTACTGGATGCCTGTGGATTGGACTGGTGTGGGCATTCACGATGCTAACTGGCAACCAACTTTTGGTGGCAATTGGTATTTAGAACACGGCTCTCACGGTTGTGTGAATACACCTCCAACAGTGATGAAACAATTATTTGAAATTCTTGAAACTAATACCCCGGTTTTAATTTTCTAAATTGAATCAATAAAAATCAGGCTGAGAAAAATTTCTCAGGCTGATTTTTTTTTAATCTTTGAATTTTTTTATTCCTTTAGCGAGACGATTTAAACCATCATTAATTAAACTTTGGGGACTGGCAATATTCATGCGCAAAAAGTAATTCCCATTTCCTCCGTAAACATTTCCAGCAGATAAGAAAAGTCCTGTTTCTTTTCGTAAAAAGTTAGCTAATTTTTCTGCATCATCCGTCAACTCTCTTACATCTAGCCAAACTAAATAAGTAGCTGTACCTTTGACTACTTTTACTTCTGGAATATTTTTTTCACAAAATTCTACGAGAAGTTGTTTATTTTTATTTAACTGTTCTTTTAATTCCTTTAACCACTTTTCTCCTTTAGTATAAGCGGCAATGCTTCCGGGAATAGATAAAAGATTAGGCTCGGTAATTTCGTCTGTGTTAAAGCCTCGATTTACTTGCAGACGTAATTTTTCCTGGGGAATAATGGTGGTAGCACTGTGGAGTGCCGCCATATTAAAGGTTTTACTAGTGGAAACAAAAGAAACCGTGTTAGGAAATTCTTCACTTAAAGAAAAAATAGGTGTGTAGTCTTCTCCTTCTAATACTAAGTCTCCATGAATTTCATCACTGAGTAAAATCACATGATATTTTTCACACAACGCAGCAATTTTTGTTAATTCCTCTTTCGTCCAAACTTTTCCCACTGGATTATGAGGATTACACAATAACATTAAGGTGGTTAAAGGTTGCGCTAATTTTTCTTCTAAATCCAAAAAATCAATGTCGTAGGTGAAGGTTTCCTCATTGTAAATTAAATCGTTGGATAAAATTTTCCGACCATTATTTAAAATAGAATTGTAAAACATATTATAAACTGGGGCTTGAATGACCACATTGTCTCCAATATTTGATAGACGACGAATAGTTGAAGAAAGGGCTGGAATGACTCCAGTGACAAAAAGCATCCACTGAGTTTTTGCTTTTGCTCCATGAACTTTTTCATACCAACTCCTTACAGCAGAAAAATATTGTTCTGGAACATTCTCATAACCAAAGGCTCCTAAAGCAACTTTTTCTTCCATAGCCTCTGTAATTTCTGGAGCGATTTTAAAGTCCATATCTGCAATCCACATGGGAAGTTCATTGTCTTTAATATCCCATTTAATGGCATTGGTCTTTCTTCGGTCCACTAATGTTTCAAAATCGTACATCCTTATTCCTCCTTAGTTAACGTGATTTTTGTGGCATCTTTTATAAGGGTATCATCATCAAAAATAATCTCTGCCACTTCAGGTACATTAATTTTACCAGAAATTGGATTTTTAATACTCATAACCGGTGTGGTAATGTCAGCGTCAATGTGACGGCAATATTCAAAAATTAAATCAGAATGAATCACCTGACAATTTTTTAAAGTTAAATGATCAATGTAGCAAAAACCTTGTTCACTTTCAATGGTACAATTAATCAAAGTGAAATTTTTCGTATTCCAACCAAGATACTCTCCACTAATCGTCGAATCATAAATAGTGACATTCTCACAATTCCAAAAAGCATCTTTTGTGACAAAATGACTGTGGTGAACTTCAATATTTTTTCCACCATCAAAAGCATAATTCCCCACAATATTCACGTGATCTAAATAAATATTTTCACTGTTCATGCCAAAATAATCTCCATTAACTTGGACATTTTCTAGTGTAATATTTTTACAATTCCAAAAAGTTTCTTCAGCATTAGCAAAAAAAGAATTTTTTAGCTGAATGTCTGAACTTCTTCGAAAAAGTTTTGGTGCTTGGAAAATATTATTTTCTCCTTGAAAATAATGGGTATACCAAAGCCCTGAGCGACTCATATCCTCAAAAAAAGAGTCTTTCACTTGAATATTTTTACTATACCATAAAGGATATTTCCATTTAAAAATGGTGTTTTTAATTTGGAGATTTTCGCTTTCTTTTAAAGGAGACTCTCCCTTTAAAAACGTAACGTTGGTTAAGGTAGCATCTTTTAAAGCAAATAAGGGACGTTCCCCAGAAAATGATTGATTACTAATTTCTTGCAACTTTCTAACTCCTTTTTATTTTACCGTTAAAATTTTTTTCCGACTTTTATTGGCTATTTAACTATTTTTCAAATAAAAAATAATGTTTCGCGGCTTTTTTATGGTTAATTTCCTTCTTTCTTACCTAAAAATTGACACTAAAAAGAAACAACAGTACTATAGTAATACCTAAAGTTAACTTTAGGTCAAGAAATTTAACTTGTAAAAAGAAGGAAAAAATCATGTATACTATTGGCAATATTTCCCAAATGTTTCAGCTGCCAGTTTCTACTTTAAGATATTATGATCAAGAAGGACTTTTCCCTGAATTAAAAAGAGTATCAGGGATTCGGCAATTTTCCCATAATGAAATTGAAGCTCTTAGAGTCATTGAATGTTTGAAAAAATCCGGCTTAGAAATTAAAGAAATAAAACAATTTATGGAATGGACCAAAAAAGGGCCAGAAACTTTTGAAGTTCGCCGGGATCTCTTTGAAAAACAAAGACAAAACATGATTGAAGAAATGGAAAAAATGGAAAAAGTCCTAGCCATGATTAATTTTAAATGCTGGTACTATGAAGAAGCCATTAAAACCCGGGATGAACAAAAAGTGAACGAAAAAATCCCCCAAGATTTACCAGAAAAAATCAAAAAAGACTATCTCTTGTCTCATTAAAAAAATGCAGATTCCTATAAAAAGGGTCTGCATCTTTTTTTAATCTTCGTATAAAATTTTTGCTTTTTGTAACTCTTTTTTTATAGCTGAAAACTCAGCCTCACTAGGAGTAACAATCGTGTGTAGGTGAACGCCACTTGTTAAAGTAGAAAGTAAGGCAGAACGACTTTCTTTAACCCGGGTTAAAAAATCTTCCATATCCAAAAGATTATTTAAGTAAAGTCCCCCTTTTAATTCACCATAAATAGGGTGATCCACAATAACATCAATCACTTTTCCCCCGTGGTTTAAAATAATTTCCAACTCTTCTCGCGTTTGTTCTGGAGTATGCTGACAGGCAAGGTGCTTCACTAAGCCTGTTTGGCCTTTATTTAAAAGGTATCCCTTCCCTGTGGCTAAAATATCTTCCCCACTAGCTCGAAGTAAGGCAATATCCCCCACAATAATTTGTCGACTGACCCCAAATTCTTTGGCCAAAAAACTCGCTGAAAGAGCTTTTTGCGCCTCTTGTAAATTTTCTAAAATTTTACTTCTTCGTTGTTCACCTTTCATTTCATTTCTCCTTTTTCATAAGGTGGCAAATAATTTTTCTGCCGGTCCTAAATAAAGATAACCCTCTTCACCTAAGCCAATTTCTTCTTGATTGATCACTAGTAATTTAGCGGAATTTTTTTTAGCTTGTAACAGTCCAGCAAAAGGATAAACTTTAAAACTCGTCCCACAGACCACCACTAAATCAGCATTACTAACCATCTTTAAAGACTGAGCAATTCGTTCTTCCGGCAATTGTTGCTCGTATAAAATAATATTCGGACAAATTTTCCCACCGCATTTTTGATGCCTGTCACTAGTTAAATATTCTTTTTCTGACACGGTCTGTCCACATTTCGTACAATATAAATCACTTAAAGTCCCGTGAAAAGCAACCATATTTTTTGTCCCTGCTGCTTCATGGAGACCGTCAATATTTTGCGTCACTAAAGAAGCCCCTGCTAGAGTTTTTTCCGCTATTTTTTCATGAATAATATTAGGTAGAGCCGTGGGATGATAAAGTTTTTTCACAAAATGATAAAACTTTTCTCCTTCATTTAAAAAACACGTGACACTAAGTAAATATTCTGGAGTATCCAAATTGTGATACACCCCATTTAATGAACGATAATCAGGGACACCAGAGGGCGTTGATACTCCGGCACCAGTTAAAAAAGTAATCTTTTTCGTACTGTTTAATAGTTCTTGAGCTTTTTCTAAACTTACTTTTTCCATTTGTCATCACCACTTCCATTATACTTGAATTAAGAAAGAAAGCGAAAAAAAGTCTCAAGACTTCTCTGCTATTTTTTCCCCAAAGAAGTTTTGAGACATCATTGATGACCTCTAAAAGTCACTAGGATTTTTCTTGATTATTCAGGTGTTTTTCATCTACTAAACAAAGGATAATAGGCACTGCAATAAACAGGAGAGAAAGTAAACTATCCTCCAGAGAAATATCTCGTAATTTAAGAACTGGAGCCAATAAAAAT
>CAMJVA010000028.1 GCA_946409145.1 uncultured Enterococcus sp.
TATACGCGTCGTTTACAAAGGGCATAAGGAGGATAATTCGAAAATAGCTTTTCATATTTTTGTGATTGTTCGACTTATTTCTGAAGGAGTTGCTTTTGGACCGCTGTTTATTAAGAGTTAAGGGAATGGGACATGGTCATGTCCTATTCTCTTTCGTTTTTTATTTTCTCTTCTAAAAGATATTTCATAAAACTTGACGAATGAAAAAGAAAGCGTTGTAATAAAAGAAGACCAGAAAAAGGAGTGGGAATATGACAAACGTGCCAACAATCACCTTAAATAACGGAGTAAAAATGCCGCAACTAGGTTTTGGTGTTTTTAAAGTGCCAGAAGGTGAAGAAGCTTATAATGCTGTAAAATGGGCCCTTGAAGCAGGTTATCGAGGAATTGATACAGCCGCAGTTTATAAAAATGAAGTGTCAGTAGGAAAAGCCATTAAAGATTCTGGCATTCCTAGAGAAGAATTATTTATAACCACTAAAGTCTGGAATGAGGATCAAGGATATGAAGAAACTTTAGAAGCTTTTGAAAAAAGTTTAGAGCGTCTAAAATTGGATTACGTTGATCTTTATTTAATTCACTGGCCAGTAAAAGGAAAATATAAAGACACTTGGAAAGCTTTAGAAAAAATTTATGCCGATAAAAAATCCCGTGCTATTGGGGTTTCTAATTTTCACATTCATCATTTAGAAGATTTACTTAAAACAGCTAAAATTGTTCCAGCAGTGGATCAAATTGAACTCCACCCTACTTTAAGCCAAGAAAAATTAAGCACTTGGTTAAAAGCGCATGATATTGCAGTGGAAAGTTGGGGACCTTTAGGCCAAGGAAGCGATTTGAAAAATCCGGTAATCGTTGAAATTGGCGAAAAATACAACAAGTCTTCTGCTCAAGTGATTTTAAAATGGCACTTGCAACATGGTTTCATTGTGATTCCTAAATCTTCTCATAAAGAAAGAATTGCTGAAAACTTAAATGTTTTTGATTTTTCTTTAAGCGATGAAGATATGGAAGCTTTAGATAAATTAAATACAAATGATCGTCAAGGAACAAATCCTGATACTTATGACACGAAGTAAAAAATGACGAAAAGAAAGAGGTTTAAAAATGTACGAAGCAAGTAGCACTCGTTATGACAAAATGATTTACAATCGCGTAGGAAAAAGTGGGTTAAAAATTCCAGCCTTATCCTTAGGGTTATGGCATAATTTTGGAGACACCGATTTAATTGAAAATCAAAGAGCCATTTTACATCGGGCATTTGATCTTGGAATTACGCATTTTGATTTAGCGAATAATTATGGTCCAGGACCAGGAAGTGCTGAGAAAAATTTTGGTCGGATTTTTAAAGAAGATTTTACTCAATATCGGGATGAATTAATTATTTCTTCTAAAGCTGGTTATCACATGTGGGAAGGACCTTATGGAGAATGGGGTTCAAGAAAAAATATGATTGCCAGTTGTGATCAAAGTTTAAAACGCACTGGGTTAGATTATTTTGATATTTTCTATACTCACCGTCCAGATCCTGAAACACCTTTTGAAGAAACTGCTTTAGCTTTAGATCAAATTGTTCGTTCAGGAAAAGCTCTTTATGTGGGTATTTCTAATTATAATGCTGAACAAACAAGAGAAATTGGGCAAATTTTTAAAGAACTAAAAACGCCTTTTATTATTCATCAACCAAGATATAATATGTTGGATCGTTGGATTGAAGATGGCTTAACTGATGAATTATTAGCCCAAGGAAAAAGTGCGATTGTCTTTTCTCCTTTAGCCCAAGGACTTTTAACTAATCGCTATTTACATGGCATTCCAGAAGATTCTCGTGCCCATCGTTCTGATAGTCCATTTTTAACAGAAGACAAAGTAGAAGATACTTTAGCTAAAGTGAAAAAATTAAATGCTGTAGCCGAAAAACGCGGGCAAACTTTAGCAGAAATGTCTCTTGCTTGGAATTTGCAAAATCCAGCAGTTGCTTCTGTTTTAATTGGAGCATCTCGTGTGAGTCAGTTAGAAGACAATGTCAAAGCCCTCGATAATTTAGAATTTTCCAAAGAAGAACTCCAAGAAATTGACAATATTTTAGGATAAAAAACAGGAATTAAAAAAATAGTAACCGGCAAAAAAACTCTTTTTTTTGCCGGTTACTATTTTTTCTTTGCGAAAGTTCATGTAAAGGTAAAAAGTGTTTTTTTATTTAAAAAATTTTATTAAAAATAATGAGCCTTTTTCTCTTTTCTTCTATAAATAACTTAATTTTTTAAGGAAAATATATTTTAATTTTTTTGGAACTCCTGGGAAAAAACTTTTCATTTTTGATTTTGTTTGTTATACTTAATATCGTATTTGAATAATAAAGGTTGGGCGAAAGCTTTCAAGGATCAGGTTTCTCAAGGGGTGAGAGAAACATATATGAACTTTACGAAAGAAGTGCTCCACGCGTATAAGACTATTTAGCGCTACTTTCTATTTTAAAGAAGGTGGGCGCTTTTTTGTTATTTTGGAGGTGAAAGTATGGCAAAGGAAGTATTAGCAAAAATTCAAGAGGCAGAAGAGGAAAATCAGCAACATCGTTTGCAGGCTCAAGAAACCGTGAATAAATGGTCAGAAGAACTGCAAGCAGAACTCTCTTCTTTTAAACAAGAACAGCAAGAAAGAATTAGTGAACACATCGCCAAAAGAAAAGAAGAATTAGAAAGAGAAGTGCAACAAGAACGTTCATCGCTTTTTTCTAATCAAAAAGAAGCAGATCGCCACTTTAAAGAACTTTATGAAAAGAATAAAAAAGAAGCACTCCAACTTATCATGAAGAAAGTGAGGGAGAATTATGGCAGTTAGTCAAATGGAAAAACTTTCCATTATCGGCCCCATTGAACTAAAAGAAACAGTTTTACAAGTGATGCAAGGCATGCGGAATATTGAACTTTTGCACACAGAAAATAAATTATCTGAAAGAGCCAGTGAAGAAGATCTTCCAAAAACTAATTACCAATCACTTTTACGACGCGTTCAAGAAGGGACTGCTTTTTTACAACGCTATTCTAAAGACTCTGAACAAACTGTTTTGAAAAGAAAAGAAATGACCTTAGATGAGCTGGAAGAAAGCTATGAGGAAGAAGAGTTTCTGCAAACTTTATCAGAAATTGAAACCTTAAAAGACCAATATGCTGATCTTAAAAAAACGAGAAAAGAATTACAATTTAAAGAACAAGAATTTTCTCGTTGGCAATATCTGGATGTAGTGCCCAAAAATAGTACGCTTCAAGATACAGAAATGATTATTGGTGTATTAAACAACAGTAATCAAGAACTTTTTGAAAGTAGTGTCCGAGAAATTCCAGGTTTTTATTTTGAAGAAGTGTATAGCTCACCTCATCATCTTTATTATTTTCTTTTATTTTTAAAAGATGATTTGAAAAAAGTAAGTCCCATTTTAAATAAAGTGGGCTTTAAAATTACTCCTTATCCTTATAAAGTAACTCCTAAAGAAAAATACGCTGAAATAAAACGTGATCAAAAAGAGTTACAAGAAAAAGAAGTGGCCTTAAAAAAACAACTGAGTCAGTATGCTGGAGAGTTAGAACAGCTTGCTTTAGGGGAAGAAATGATTTTAGCTTTAATCCGGCGACAAAAAGCAGAAACTTTAATGGCAACCTCAGAAAATTTATTTGATATTGACGGTTGGATTCCCACAGCAGAAAAAGAAAGTTTCTTAACTGCTCTTTATGAAAAAGTGGAAAAAGATTCTTTAGTCATTGAATTTACTGAGCCTGTTAAAGGGGAAGATATTCCAGTGAAACTTTCCAATAATCCCATTGTGGCACCTTTTGAAATGTTAACAGAAATGTACAGCTTGCCTAAATATGGTGAGGTGGATCCAACGCCTTTAATGACTCCTTTTTACATGGTCTTTTTTGGGATGATGGTAGCCGATTTTGGCTATGGTCTTATTATGCTTGTGGCCACACTTATTGCTAAAAGATTTTTTGTCTTTAAACGAAGTATGACTCGTTTTGTAAATTTCTTTTTCATTTTATCTTTTCCAACGATGATTTGGGGATTAATTTACGGTTCTTTCTTTGGGGCTAGCTTACCAAAACCATTTCCACTTTTGTCTACTACAGAAGATGTGAATACTATTTTATTAATGTCGGTGGTTTTTGGTTTTATCCAAATTATGTTTGGACTCATTGTCAACAGTGTCTTACTAGTGCGCCAAAAAGAATATTTAAACGCTGTGAAAGATGGTTTTGCTTGGCAAGGAATTTTAATGGGAATTGTTATTGCTTTAGTTGGAAAAATGCTTCTTAGCTCCAATACTTTATTTTATATTGGGGTTGTGGTAGCTATTTTATGTGGGCTTTCCATTATTTTTATTCCAGTTTTCCAAAGTGCCTCCAAGCTAAAAGGATTAGCTAAAGGAGTATATGGTTTATATGGTATTACCAGCTACATTGGAGACTTAGTAAGTTACACGCGACTAATGGCTTTAGGAATTTCTGGAGGAAGTATTGCTGCGGCTTTTAATATGCTAGTAGGTTATATGCCACCTATTGCTCGTTTTAGTTTCGGGATTATTTTAATTGTGGCCTTACAAGCATTAAATTTATTTTTATCTTTGCTTAGTGCCTACGTTCACGGAGCGCGTTTGCAATATGTGGAATTTTTCGGAAAATTTTTTACAGGTGGAGGACGTGCTTTTACGCCTCTAGATACTGAAGAAAAATATGTCAATATTAAAGAAAAAAAGAATGTGAGGAAATAAAACATGACAGATTATTTAATTAACAACGGCGGAGGAATTCTCTTTGCTGTTTTAGGAATGGCTGCAGCGACTATTTTAGCTGGGATTGGTTCTGCAAAAGGTGTGGGAATGACCGGGGAAGCAGCGGCTGCTTTAACGACAGAACAACCAGAAAAATTTGGTCAATCCTTAATTTTACAATTACTTCCAGGGACACAAGGGTTATACGGTTTCGTTATTGCCTTTTTGATTTTTATTAATTTATCTCCTGATTTAACAATGGTTCAAGGCTTACAATATTTTGTAGCAGCTTTACCTATTGCTTTTACCGGTCTTTTTTCTGGGATTTCCCAAGGACGCGTGGCTTCTGCTGGGATTCAAATTTTAGCTAAGAAACCAGAACACGCAACAAAAGGAATTATTTTTGCTGCCATGGTTGAAACCTACGCCATCTTAGGGTTTGTTATTTCCTTCTTACTTGTGATTAACGTCTAGTCAATAACGAAAAAAGGAAGTGAAAATATGGACGCAGTAGAAAAAATGGTCTCTCAAGTTCGGCAAAAAGGAGAGGCGCAAGTGGCTGAATTTTTAGCTGAAGAAAAAGCAAAGATTCAAGTCCAAAGAGAAAAAGAATTAGCCGAGTTAAAAGCAAATGAAGCAGTGACCTTAAGTGAAAGCATTCGCTCTTTAGAAAAAGAATATCAACAAGAAAGTCAACGACAAGTGACTTTATCACGGCAAGAAACCTTAAATATTAAACAAGATTATTTAGGACGGATCTTTAAAGAAGCCAAAGAAATGATGAATCAGCTACCTAAAGAGGAGTACCAAGAATTTTGTTTTAAAAGTATTTTGCAAGTGCCAGATTTACCTCAAGGTGAAATTATTTTAGGGGAATATGCAAAAAATATTCTAGATGATCAATGGCTAAAAAAAGTCAATGAGCATAAAAAAAATCCTTTAGTTTTTTCTACTGAAACAGCAAAAAAACAAGGAGGATTTCTTGTAGATCAAGAAGGTATTGAATATAACTTTTTATTTGGTTCTTTAATAGATGAAATCAAAAATACAGAAAGTTTTAGGTTGTCAGAAATTTTATTTAAAGAAAGTTGAGGGTAAGCTGTGGAAAAAGATAGTCTTTATAACCAAGTGAATCCTCTTGTAAGAGTGAAAGAAGGGGAACTTTTAACCAAAGCCCAGTGGGAACAAATTGAAAATGCCTCTTCACTAGACGCTCTAAGAGCAATATTAAGTTCCACGTTTTATGCTGATTTAGTGAAAGAAAAAGATTATGCTGACTATTTTATGGATGGTTTAGAAGATAAAAGAAGCGAATTTTTTTCTTGGGCCTATGAAGTAGCTCCAGAAAAAGAATTAGTGGACATTTACACCTTGCGCTACACTTTCCATAATTTAAAAGCCTTAACTAAAGGGCAACTTACAGGGAGAAATCTGGATTATTTATATGTTCCTGATGGACGCATTGAAATGAGCGTCATGAAAAGTGCCATTGCGTCACAAAAATCTTCTCTTTTACCTGACTACTTAATGGAGGGGATTTTAGAAGTTTTAGATTACTTTGAAAAAGGTAATATTTTACAAGGGATTGATATTATTTATGATCGCCTTTATTTAACGCGCATTAAACTTCTAGCAGTGAAATTAGGTTATCCAGAGCTTTTAGAGAATGTAGAAGGGTTCATTGATTTGAGTAATATTGGCATTATGAACCGGGGAATTTTGCAAAAACAAACGAAAACTTTTTTAAGTACTGTCTTATCTAGTTCTGGAAGTATTGAAAAAAATGCTTTCTTAAACTACGCCGGGACAAGTCAAAAAGAATTTACCGAATTTGTTTTAAATACTAAATATCATTATTTATTGGCCCCTTTAGTCAAAGATAATCATTTAGATATTCCACAATTTGCGGTGATTAAAGATAATTATTTAACCGATTTTTATTCTCGGTCAAAAACAGTTGCTTTTGGTCCTTTGCCGCTTTTAGCGTTAATTAATGCTAAAGAAGTGGAAGAAAAAAATTTGCGATTGTTTGTAGCCGGTCTGAATAATGGCTTTTCTAAAGAATTGTTAAAAGGAAGGATGCGAAAAATCAGTGGCTTATAAAATAGGCGTTATTGGGGATAAAGAGTCTGTGTTACCCTTTCAGCTATTTGGCTTTGATGTCCGCTTTTCAAAAAGCGCTCTTTCCACTAAAGAAATTCTTACAGAAATGACCGAAAAAAATTACGGTATCATTTACTTAACGGAATTAGAAGCCAAAAAAATTCCAGATATTTTAGCCAAATACCAAGAAAAAATGACTCCAGCAGTGATTTTAATTCCTAGTCATCGAGGAAGTCTTGGACTTGGGCAAAAAAATATTCAAGATAATGTGGAAAAAGCCGTGGGACAAAACATTTTAAAACCAAGGGAGTGACAAGTTTGCAAGAAGGAATTATTACGAAAGTATCAGGTCCTCTGGTCTTAGCGAAAAATATGTCCAGTGCGGCTATTCAAGATATGTGTTTAGTAGGAAATATGGGAGTTATTGGAGAAATTATTGAAATGAGAGGTGACGTTGCCTCCATTCAAGTGTATGAAGAAACCTCTGGAATTGGTCCAGGAGAAAAAGTAATTTCCACAGGAGAAGCTTTATCAGTAGAATTAGGACCTGGGATTGTTTCCCAAATGTTTGATGGGATTCAACGTCCTTTAGATACGATTATGGCAGACACCAAAAGTAATTTCTTAGCTCGGGGAATTCAAGTGTCTCCTTTAAACAAAGAAAAAAAATGGCATTTTGTTCCAACAAAAGAAGTTGGGCAAAGTGTTCAAGCAGGGGATGTTTTAGGTTATGTGGATGAAACCCCTGCTGTGCGCCATAAAATTATGGTTCCTTTTGGTGTGAAAGGAGACCTCGTTACTATTTTTGAAGGAGATTTTACTTTAGAAGACACGGTGTATTCTTTAACTCATGAAGGTGTCGTAAAAGAATTTACTATGCTGCAAAAATGGCCCGTTAGACGCGGTCGTCCAGTAAAAGAAAAATTAAATCCTAATCAACCTATGTTTACAGGACAACGAGTGATTGATACATTTTTCCCTGTAACGAAAGGAGGGGCTGCAGCCGTTCCTGGACCTTTTGGAGCAGGAAAAACAGTCGTGCAACACCAAATTGCTAAGTGGGCAGATGTGGATTTAGTAGTTTATGTAGGGTGTGGTGAACGAGGAAATGAAATGACCGATGTGTTAAATGAATTTCCAGAAATTATTGATCCGAAAACAGGACGTTCTTTAATGGAGCGAACGATTTTAATTGCCAATACTTCTAATATGCCAGTAGCTGCTAGAGAAGCGTCTATTTATACAGGAATTACTATTGCCGAATATTTCCGTGACATGGGCTATTCAGTGGCGATTATGGCCGATTCTACTTCTCGTTGGGCGGAGGCTTTAAGAGAAATGTCTGGGCGATTAGAAGAAATGCCAGGAGATGAAGGTTATCCTGCTTACTTAGGAAGTCGTTTAGCAGAATATTATGAAAGAGCTGGACGAGTGGTTGCTTTAGGTGAAGATAATCGAGAAGGGAGTATTACGGCAATTTCTGCCGTTTCTCCATCTGGAGGAGATATGTCAGAGCCAGTGACTCAAAACACCCAACGAGTGGTTAAAGTTTTTTGGGCGTTAGATTCTTCCTTAGCTCAAAAAAGACATTTTCCATCCATTAACTGGTTGCAGAGTTATTCATTATACTTAAGTGAAGTGGGACAATTTTTAGATCGAAAATTACAAAGTCATTGGAGTAATTTAACGAAAGAAGCCATGTCTTTACTACAAAAAGAAGCCCAACTAGATGAAATCGTTCGCCTTGTGGGAGTGGACTCTTTATCAGATGATGACCGTTTAACCTTAGAAGTAACCAAGATGATTCGTGAAGATTATCTGCAACAAAATGCCTTTGACGAAGTGGACACCTACACTTCTTCTGAAAAACAATTAAAAATGTTAACCTTAATTTTAACTTTTTATGATGAAGGGCTACACGCTTTATCTTTAGGCGCTTATTTTGGGGATATTATGAAAAACACTGGAGATTTAAGAGATAAAATCGGCCGAATGAAATTTATTCCTGAAAGTGAATTAGAAAAAATTGATACGATGATTTTAAACATGAAAGCCACAATGCAAAATATTTTGCAAAAAGGGGGAATGAACGATGCTTAAGGAATATCGGACGATTGGTGAGGTCGTTGGCCCTTTAATGTTGGTGGATAAAGTGACAGGTGTAAAATATGAAGAACTCATTGAAGTGCGCATGTCTAATGGAGAATTACGCCGAGGACAAGTTTTAGAAATTCAAGAGGACAAAGCGTTAGTACAAGTCTTTGAAGGAACGTCTGGGATTAATTTAAAAGATTCCAAGGTGCGCTTTTTAGGGCATCCATTAGAACTTGGGGTATCTTTAGATATGATGGGGAGAATTTTTGATGGTTTAGGCCGGCCAAAAGATAATGGTCCAGCTATTTTACCAGAGAAAAAAATGGACGTTAATGGTGAAGTTATTAATCCAGTGGCTAGAGATTATCCAGATGAATTTATTCAAACAGGTATTTCAACTATTGATCAATTAAATACTTTAGTAAGAGGACAAAAATTACCAGTGTTTTCTGGCTCGGGTTTGCCTCATAAAGAATTAGCCGCACAAATTGCCCGACAAGCGACGGTTTTAAATTCTAACGAAGATTTTGCCGTAGTCTTTGCGGCAATTGGAATTACTTTTGAAGAAGCGGAATTTTTCATGGAAGATTTTCGCAAAACAGGGGCCATTGATCGCTCTGTTTTATTTATGAACTTAGCCAATGATCCAGCCATTGAAAGAATTGCCACACCAAAAATGGCCTTAACTTGTGCAGAGTACTTAGCTTATGAAAAAGGAATGCATGTGTTAGTCATTATGACGGATATGACCAATTACTGTGAAGCTTTACGAGAAGTTTCTGCTGCTCGCCGGGAAGTTCCTGGACGTCGGGGGTATCCAGGTTATTTATATACTAATCTGGCTACTTTATATGAAAGAGCCGGTCGAATTCGAGGATTAAAAGGTTCAGTGACACAAATTCCAATTTTAACTATGCCAGAAGACGATAAAACCCATCCCATTCCTGACCTTACAGGTTACATTACTGAAGGCCAAATTATTTTATCTCGGGAATTATTTAAAAGAGGAATTGAACCTCCTATTGATGTCTTACCTTCCCTTTCTCGTTTAAAAGATAAGGGAATTGGTAAAGGAAAAACAAGAGAAGATCATGCACCGACCATGAACCAAATTTTTTCCGCCTATGCCCAAGGTAAACAAGCCAAAGAATTAGCGGTTATTTTAGGAGAGTCGGCTTTATCGGAAACAGATAAAATTTATGCGAAATTTGCGGATCGTTTTGAATCGGAATATGTGAATCAAGGGTTTGAAACAAATCGAAGCATTGAACAAACCTTAGATTTAGGGTGGGAACTTTTAAGTATGTTACCAACCTCTGAGCTAAAACGGATTAAAGAAGACATGATTGAAAAATACATGAAGAAGGTGTAGTGATGGCTCGTTTAAATGTGAATCCAACTCGGATGGAATTAACCCGGTTGAAAAAACAGCTAACCACCGCCAAACGGGGTCACAAACTTTTAAAAGATAAACAAGACGAACTCATGCGCCGATTTATTCTGATGATTAATGAAAATAATGAATTGCGGCAAAAAGTAGAAGCGACCTTAGTGAAAAGTATGGAAAATTTTGTTTTAGCTCATGTGGAAATGAATGATGATTTTATTGAGGAACTTTTTGCTGTTCCAGCAGAAGATATTTCGGTAGATATTATTGAAGATAATATTATGAGTGTGAAAGTTCCTTTAATGAATTTTGATTACGAAAAAGATGGGCTAAATCTTCCTTTAAAATATGGGTATTTAAATTCATCCCATGAACTGGATGTGGCTATGGAAAAAATTTCTCAAGTGTTACCTGAGTTACTTCATTTAACTGAAGTGGAAAAAACGTGTCAGCTCATGGCTTTAGAAATTGAAAAAACCAGACGCCGGGTGAATGCTTTAGAATACATGACGATTCCTCAACTGGAAGAAACCATTCATTATATTCAAATGAAATTAGAAGAAAATGAACGGGCTAATATTACTCGTTTAATTAAAGTGAAAGACTTAGGTGGAGATTAATTCTGATGAAAAGTAAAAAATTTAAAAACAATAAATTTTCCACAGTGCAATTTATTGCCTTAGGTTTTTTAGGATTGATTTTTTTCGGAGGAATTCTTTTATCCTTTCCTTTTGCTTCAAAGGATGGAACCTTTACTCCTTTTGTGGATAGTCTATTTACAGCAACCAGTGCCGTATGTGTTACTGGTTTAACCACAGTCAATACAGCGGCTCACTGGTCCATTTTTGGTCAAGTGATTATTATGTTTTTAATTGAAGCAGGGGGTCTCGGTTTTATGGCCGTACCTGTTTTAATCTTTTTTGTTTTAGGCAAGAAAATTCGTTTTTCAACACGCCTTATTTTAAAAGATGCTCTAAATTTAGATGATCTTTCAGGGGCAGTGGGATTAATGAAATATATTTTAAAATTATCAGTGGCCATTCAAGGAATTGGAGCAATTTTATTAAGTTTTCAATTTATTCCTGAATTTGGTTGGCTAAAGGGAATTTTTTATAGTCTCTTTCACGCTATTTCTGCTTATTGTAACGCGGGATTTGATCTTTTAGGGGACAGTTTAGTTCCTTATCAAACAAAACCTTATGTCATGTATATTTTAAGCTTTTTAATTATTGCTGGAGGTTTTGGATTTATTGTTTGGCGGGATGTTTTAACCTATCGAAAAAATAAAAAATTATCCATTCACACTAAGCTTGCTTTAACAGTCACAGGAACTTTACTCATGGGAGGATTTTTACTCTTTTATTTTGCCGGTTCTGTCAGTGGGGTTACGGGAAATTTAGATTTTTGGGATCGAGTGGCTAATGTTTGGTTTGCGACGGTCACCCCAAGAACGGCTGGTTTTTATTCTGTGGATTATAGTTTAATGAATCATGCAGGAATTATTTTTACTATTTTGCTTATGTTCATTGGCGGGACGTCAGGCTCTACCGCTGGAGGGTTAAAAACCACTACTTTAGGGGTTTTATTTATTCAAATTAAATCTTTATTTGCTGGAAGAACTCGGGCAGAATATCAAGGACGGACGTTAAAAAGTCAAACGGTTTTTCGCGCCTTTTTATTTTTCTTTTTAAGTTTAAATGTGGTCATTGTTTCAACCACTATTTTAACGGTTTCTGAAAATATTCCTCAAGGATCAGGCATAGAATATGTGGTTTTTGAAGTAGTTTCGGCTTTTGCCACAGTGGGTCTGACTATGGGTCTGACCCCTCATTTAACGTTCCTTGGAAAAATTATTATTATGCTGTTAATGTATTTAGGCCGAGTGGGCATTTTCACTGTAGGTTTTTCTTTAATGAAAAAAGCCAGTCAAGTGGAAGCTAAATATAAATATCCAGAAGATAATGTTTTAATTGGTTAACTTTTTTATCCTTATAATTAAAATACGCAAACCTCTCTTGGAGGTTTTTGCGTATTTTTTTTATGGAGGTGAGGAGATGTTTATTGCCAAAAATGAAGA
>CAMJVA010000029.1 GCA_946409145.1 uncultured Enterococcus sp.
TCTCCTTGACGACCAGAACGACCACGTAACTGATTATCAATTCGGCGAGATTCATGACGTTCTGTCCCAATAACAGCAAGACCGCCAATTTCTTTAACTCCAAGACCTAATTTAATATCTGTCCCACGACCGGCCATGTTAGTGGCAATGGTCACTGCACCTTTTTGCCCTGCGTTCATAATAATTTCTGCTTCTTTAAAGTGGTTTTTCGCATTTAACACTTCATGAGGAATTTTTTCTTTATCTAACATATTACTTAAAAGCTCAGAAGTTTCTACTGCCACTGTCCCCACTAAAAGAGGTTGTCCTTTTAAGTGACGTTCTTTAATATCTTTTACCACGGCTTTAAATTTCGCATCTAAAGTAGGATATAAAAGATCTGTTCGGTCATCACGAATAACAGGCTGATTCGTTGGGATTTGAATCACTTGCATATTATAAATTTCTCTAAATTCTTCTTCTTCAGTTTTGGCTGTCCCAGTCATCCCAGAAAGTTTTGCGTACATTCTAAAATAGTTTTGGAAAGTAATAGTAGCCATCGTTTTTGTTTCGTCTTCAATTTCTACGCCTTCTTTAGCTTCAATAGCTTGGTGAAGACCGTCAGAATAACGACGACCATCCATAATCCGTCCAGTAAATTGGTCTACGATTAATACTTTTCCATCTTGAACCACATAATCAATGTCATTTAACATAATGTAATTGGCTCTTAAAGCTTCATCTAAATAGTGAGTTAAGGCAGTATTTTCCACATCGTAAAGATTTTCTACCCCAAAATTTTCTTCAGCTTTATCAATACCTTGTTCTGTTAAGGTGATTGTTTTTGATTGAACGTCGATTTTATAATCTTCTTCTTCTACTAAGCGTTTCACAAAATTATCTGCTCTGGTGTAAAAAGCAGTAGATTTTTCTGCTTGCCCAGAAATAATCAAAGGTGTTCTTGCTTCATCAATTAAAATGGAATCCACTTCATCCACGACAGCAAAGTTTAATGGACGTTGCACCATTTGACTGCGATAAACCACCATGTTATCTCTTAAATAATCAAAACCTAATTCATTATTTGTTGAATAGGTAATATCACAAGCATAAGCTTCTCTTTTTTCTGCAGAAGACATGGAATTTAAATTAAGACCCACACTCAAGCCTAAAAATTCATATAATTCTCCCATTTCTTTAGCATCCCGAGTAGCTAAATATTCATTAACAGTTACAACGTGTACCCCTTTGCCAGAAAGAGCATTTAAATAAACAGGCATGGTGGCAGTTAAAGTTTTCCCTTCACCTGTTTTCATTTCTGCAATGTCCCCATTGTGTAATACTTGTCCACCCATAATTTGGACATGATAAGGGAATAAGCCTAAAACACGTTTAGCTCCTTCTCTAACTACAGCAAAAGCTTCGACTAAAAGATTGTCAAGATCTTCTCCACCTTGCACTCTCTTTTTAAATTCTTCGGTTTTTCCTCTTAATTGATCATCGGTTAAAGCAGCGGTTTGTTCTGCTAATTTTTCTACATCATCTGCCACTTTGGACAAACGTTTTAATTCTTTTTTATCATTTTCAATTATTTTTTTTAAAAAGTTAGCCATGAAA
Source organism: uncultured Enterococcus sp. (assembly GCA_946409145.1). Classification (GTDB taxonomy): domain Bacteria; phylum Bacillota; class Bacilli; order Lactobacillales; family Enterococcaceae; genus Enterococcus_J. The sequence goes on from CAMJVA010000029.1 coordinate 1,597, forward strand.
AATTCCTTCCTACTCTACAACTAGTTTATTCTAGCGGAATTTAGTGTTATCTAATGACAATAATACCATTATCTTTTCCAGTTTAGCATTATTATATGTAAAAATAAAGCTGATTTTCCTTAATTAAAGGTGATTAAATTAATTTTTAAAGGAAATAACTTCTTCCACAGAAAAAAACAGAAACCAGAAAAATGGTCTCTGTTTTTAACTTTTGCTTAGTTAGTTTCAATTAAGCCATACTTTCCGTCTTTTCTGCGATACACAATGCTTGTGCCATTAGTTTCTGCATCTTCAAAAATAAAGAAGTTATGTCCTAACATATTCATTTGTAAAACTGCTTCTTCAGAATCCATTGGTTTTAAAGAAAGGCGTTTTGTTCGAACAATATCTAGTTCGTTGACTTCTTCTTCATCTGCTGCCACAGGAGCTGGAGCTTCTTGAGCAGTGCCAAGGGTTTTCCGATTAATTTTTGTTTTGAATTTTCGAATTTGACGTTCTAATTTATCCACAACCAAATCAATACTTGCATAAAGATCTGGGGATGTTTCTTCAGCCCGTAATACGATATAAGGCAATGGAATTGTCACTTCCACTTTTGCTGATTTTTCAGCATAAACCTTCAAATTCACATGAGCAGTTGCATCGGGAACATCGGTAAAATATCTTTCTAATTTACCTACTTTTTTTTCGGCGTATTCCCGAATAGCTGGTGTAACTTCGATGTTTTCGCCTCTTACATTGTATCTGAACATAACAATTACCCCTTTCGTCTACCAGTAGATAAAGAAATTCAAAGGACCACTCAATGAATTTCTTATCTTATCTTAATTATAACGAACCCTATTCCATTTGGAAAGTAAATCGCTATCAAATTTAAAAACAATTTTTTTAAGGGTCCTTAATGAGAAAAAAATGAGCCCTCTCATTTTTTTAAAACTCTTTAACGAGCAAGGCTAACTGTCTTTAACACCTTATACCCATTTTTTTCTAACATTTCTTGGGCACGAACTAAAGTCGTTCCGGTGGTGTAGACATCATCAAAAAGAATAATCGGTTTTATGATTTTAAGATCTTTTTTTACGCGAAAAACTTGGGGTAAAGCCATGCGTTCTTTTTTTCCTTGTTTGCTTTGAGGAGTCACCTCACAGCTTTTTTCTAACAAAGACACATAAGAAATACCTGCTCCTTCCAGTAAGCCTTCTACTTGATTAAAGCCTCTTTCTTTTAGTCTTTTTTCACTTATAGGAATGGGAACAATCACTTCTTTTGTGTTGCAAAATATTTTTTTTAGCTCTTTTTGAAAAGTAAAGCGCAAATGATAGGCTCCTTTAAATTTATAATCGTCTATCCACTGGGAAAAATTTTCATCATAAGTAAAAATCGCTTCATGAGAAACTTTTTCCGGATAAACTTCTTGCCATTTCAAACAATCAGAACAGTATTGGTCAGAACAATTTCTAGCACACCCTTGGCATTTATTTTTTTCTAAATAATGAAATTTTTCCTGACAGGTCCCACAAGTAAAAAAAGCGACTTCCGATTTAATTCCTAACACCTCCCAAAAGTGATGATTTTTAGGATATGTTTTTAAACAATTAGGACAAATCATGCCACTCACCTTCTTTTTTGGCTAACTTATTTAAGGCTTGAATTTCTTTTCTGGCTTTCACCATAGCCTGACTTTTCCCATGGTGAACAAAAATAATTTTCCCTGAAGTTGCTTTTAGACTTCTTCCCGTTCTTCCTGAAATTTGGACTAGGACTTCCTTTTTGAAAATCCCTTGATTACTCCCAATAACCATGACTTGAATATCAATTAAAGTAACCCCTCGTTCTAAAATTGTCGTACACAAAATTAAATCATATTTTCCTTGACGAATTTCTTTTACTTTTTCAATTCTGAAAGGATCTTTAGCGTGAACTGAGGTAATTGCTTTTTCAGGAAATGTTTTTTCTAAAACTGGCAAAAATTTTTCCATAAAGACAATGGTCGGACAAAAAATTAACCACATTTTTTCTTTTAAATGTTTTTTTATTTTAAAGGGAAGTCTTTTCAGTAATGTTTCTTCCCAGTGACACCATAAAAATTGCGGCACATCTAACTCTTTTCCATGGAAGCGTCCTGGAAGCACCTTATAGGGAAGTTTATTTTTTTCCATTAAAGAAAGCTGTTTTTCTCCTGGTGTAGCAGTGAGCATAATAATCGTCCCGGATTTTTTTCTTGCATTGAAACAAGCAAACTGTAATATTTTTTCAGTGGAAAAGGGAAATGCATCCACTTCGTCTAAAATAATGAGAGAAAAAGCATTTTTAAAGCGCAACAGTTGATGAGTGGTACATACGACTAAAGCTTGTCCTGAATACTTTTCTGGGGTTTTTCCGTAAAGTAAGACCTTTGAAACGTTAGGAAAAGCTTTTTCTAAGCGAGGATAAATTTCTAAACACACATCAATTCTTGGGGCACAAAAAGCCACTTGTTCTCCTTTATTTAACACTTTTTCAATGCCTAAAAAAGTCATTTCTGTTTTTCCAGCCCCTGTAACTGCCCACAATAAGGCAAAGGGAAGTTTTTTATCAATGACCTCACTGATCCACTGACTCTTTTTTTCTTGGGCAAAACTTAAAGAATGGGGATAAATAGCTTTCGTCAAAAGATTAATTTTAGGCCGTGGTAGAAAATAAAAAAATTCATTTTCCAACACTCGTCCTAACGAAAGACAAAAAGGACAATAACCTAACCCTGTTGGTAAAGAAAATAATTTTTTTGCAAAAATTTGTCCGCATCTGACACACTGATAGTCATTGTCTAATTTTTTTAGAGTAGGAAATTTTTGTCCTTTCTCTATTAAATCAGGAGCTATTTCTGATTTTAATAATTGTCTTCCCCATAATGTTTTCACCCTACTCACCTCTTAAAAACATACGCAAAAAAGATTATTTCAGTCTTATTTGTCATTTTGAAAAAGTAAGCTATACTGAAAAAAAGGAGGGATTATGACGAAAGAGAAATTTGATTTAGAAAAAGTTTTAGATTTAAATAAATGGCAAGTCCTCCAAGATAAAATCGCTCTTGCCTGTCATTTAGCCATTATTTTAGTGGATTATAAAGGACAGCCTGTCACAAAACATAGTGAAGTAAAACCTTTTTGTCAGTTAGTCAGACAGGATAAAAAGCTATCCACCTACTGTGAAAAATGTGATGCTAGAGGTGGAGTTGAAGCCGTTAGAACTGGAAAACCTTTTATGTATCGCTGTCACTTTAATATTATTGATATGGCCATTCCCATTATGATTAACGAGCAATATGTGGGAGCCATTATGGCAGGAGAAATTTTAGCCAAAGACCAAGATTCTTTAGAACAAATTTTAAATTTAGACGACCAAAAAGAAATTGCTGCCTTAAAAAATAAATACCAAGACTCAATTGCTAACTATCCTCTTTTTACCTTAAAAGAGCTTACTCATCTTTCAGAAATGTTAGAGAAACTAGCAGAATATATTATTTCGGAATCTTTAAAAAAAGAGTTGCTTTTAACAAAATATCAAGATACCTTAAGAATTTCTCCTAAGGGGGCTACTTTAGATGATGTTAACTTAGCCTTTTTTAAAGAAGACTACCGCATGACTATTTTAGAAAAACGCCTTAATGAAAGAGGCATTTATCAAGCGAAAAATCCTCTTTTGCAACCAGCGATTGATGCCGTTTTTTTAAACAAAGATCAACATTTAGATTTAACCTTTTTAGCACAACTAGTGAATTTAACTCCCACTTATTTAAGTCGTCTTTTCAAAGAAGAATTTCAAGAGCCTTTTAGTCATATTTACAATAAATTAAAAATTTATTGGGCAAAAGATTTACTCCTAAACAGTCAGCTCTCTATTACAGAAATTAGTGACGCTCTAGGCTTTATTGAAGCCAGCTACTTTATTCGTTTATTTAAAAAAATTACTGGCACCACCCCGAAAAAATGGCAAAACCACTACCAAAAATAATTAATTAGAAAAACGGACTAGAAAGATTTTATTCCTAGTCCGTTTTCTATTTTTATTATGCGTTATAGGCTTCAGTAAATAAGTTGACAATATCTGCTTTTGTCCCTTTTCTTGGGTTAGAAAAAGCATTCCCATCTTTTAAGGCATTTTCTGCCATAAGTTCAAAATCTTCTACCTTAGCTCCAATGGATTTAATATTCGTTGGAATCCCCACATCTTCAGAAATTCTTTCTAATGCAACAATGCCTCTTTCTGCTTGAGCCATTTTAGAAAGACCTTGAATATTTTCTCCAAGAAGTTCAGCGATTTTAGCAAAACGTTCTGGAGCAGCAATCATATTAAATCGTTCTACTGTTGGCATTAAAACAGCGCAACAAACCCCATGAGGCGCGTCATATTGTCCACCTAATTGATGAGCCATAGCATGAACATAACCTAAATCAGCATTATTAAAAGCCATCCCAGCTAAAAGGGAAGCATAGGCCATATTTTCTCTTGCTTCAAGATCGTGACCATTGGCTACAGCACGGCGTAAATATTGACCAATTAAAGCGATTCCTTTTTCTGCTTGGGCATCAGTAATTGGATTGCGATTTTCAGAAACATAAGACTCCACACAATGACATAAAGCATCCATTCCAGTGGCTGCGGTTAATTTTTGCGGAACATCTAGCATTAACAATGGATCATTAAAAGAAACAAGAGGAACATTTCTCCAAGAAACAACTACAAATTTTAAATGAGTTTCTTCATTGGTTAATACCGCATGACGGGTAATTTCTGAAGCTGTTCCAGCAGTAGTATTCACGGCCATTAATGGTGGCAATGGATTTTTTAAAGTTTCAATACCTGCTAATTTTGTCACATCTTCTCCATTAGTTAAGACAATGCCAATTCCTTTACCACAGTCATGGGAAGACCCGCCCCCTACAGTAATAATCGAGTCACAATTTTCTTTTTTATAAAGAGCTACTCCAGCATTTACATTTCTAATTTTAGGATTTGGTTCCACTTGATCAAAAATGACATAGTCAACACCTGATGCTTGTAAACTTTTTTCTGTTTGTTTCACTGGACCACTTTCCATATTTTTTAAAAAAGCATCGGTGACAATTAAAACTTTTTTCATGTTTAACATTAAAGCACGGTCACCAATTTTTTCAATCACGCCTGGTCCGAAAAAGTTAACACTTGGCATCATAAAATCAAAATTTGTTTTCATTTTATTTCCCATCCTTTGTTCATATTTTCACTATCATCATAATGAACTTACAATAAAAAAGCACGGTACTTTAAAGACTATTTTTAGGATGTTTTAATAGGATTATTTTAAAAAATAGGATTATCGTGCATTTAAAAGCACATAAAAAACTGTTACCTCTTTTTAAAGGTAACAGTTTTTTTAGTGAAAAGTGTGGCTTTTTTTATTTCATTAAAGCTAAGGCTTGATCTAACACTTTTTCTCCATTCATTAAACCGTAGTCGGCCATGTTGATCACGTCTACTGGAACATTTTTAACAGCTGCTTTTTTAGTATAATCATCTTTTAAAAAGCGAACTTGCGGTCCAAGTAAAACCACACCTAAATCTTTATTTTCTAAATTTGATTCAAATTCAGAAGAAGAAATGGCAAAAATTTCTCCAGTGAAATTTTTTTCTTTCGCTGCTTTTTCCATTTTTGATACTAATAAACTAGTAGACATTCCAGCAGAGCACACGAGCATAATTCCTTTTGACATATTATCGTCTCCTTTTATGTACACCTTCATTATAGATCTCACAAAAAAAGAGTCAACTAGAAGGCATTTTCAAAGCTTTTCTTATTAAAAAGGGCTTTTAAATAAAGCACTTTCTTTAAATAACTTTTTAAAAACAATAAATTCTTTTTCTAAATTCACTAAAATAACTTCATAGTTAGCATTTAGCCACCCATAAGCGCCATTTTCTGGATGAAGATAATCATTGGCCCACCATTCACTTTGGGTTCTCGCCGTTTTTGGCAAACCGGAGTAGGGAAATAAAAGCTCATCAAATTGGGTAAAAGTTAAGGTTACTTGATTTCCCCCATTATTTTTTAAATATTGGGTTAAGCCGTCATACTTTTTTCTACTCATGATATCCCTCTTCCATTGTTTTTTTTCAAATCCTTCACTATACTAAAAATTGGAGGTGTTTTATGTCTACATCTTATTATACAATTAAACATTCAGGAACCAAGGAAATAGTGATTAAAAAATCCCGTTTTATTTGTGATTTATTTCAAGTGAGCACCAAAGAAGAAGCAGATGAGTATTTAACTCAAGTGAAAAAAGAGCATTATAAAGCCAATCATCACTGTAGTGCGTATATTTTACGGACGACTCCTTTAAGCAAAAAAAGTTCTGATGACGGTGAACCTAGTGGTACTGCGGGAAATCCCATGTTAAATGTTTTAGAAAACCATGAATTAACCAATGTTTTAGCTGTGACCACTAGATACTTTGGGGGAGTGAAATTAGGTGCAGGAGGCCTCATTCGCGCTTATACCCAAAGTGTCACTGAAGCCTTAAAAGAAGTAGGACTCGTTCAAGGAGAACTCTATTTCCCTAAAGTATTTACTTTAACTTACAGTCAATTAGGAAATTTGGAATACTTTTTGAAAAATAATCCTCTTTACTTACTAGATGATATTTCTTATGGAGAAAATTTAACTTGTAAAGTGATGGTCAAAAAAGAAATGATCACAGACTTTGAAACAAGCTTAAACAATCTCTTTAATGAAAAAATTAATTTTACCACCTTGGAAGCCCAATATTTTGAGCATCCCCTTTAAATTTTTCCTTCTTCTGCAATGACACTGGCATTGACGATTTCTTCATAATTTTTAGCAAAATTCCCCTTTTGAATTTTAAAAGTGGGAATTTCTTTTTTTAAAAGAGCAATCATTTGATCTTGATAGGGATGAAATTGCGGATAGTATAATACTAAGTCAACTTTTTTAGAAATAGCCTCCACATCTTTTTCCACCATATTCTCTGCTACTCCATAAAAAAGATAAATATCTTCCAAAACTTCTGGCACTTCATAGAGTTTTTCTAAGGTATAGCTTTCTTCTTTCACTTTTATATCTGCGCTTAAAAAAGTAGCGTGTAATTCTAAATAAAATTTCTGTTTTCTGTCTCCACCCATGGCCCAAATTGTAAAGGGATGATCTAAGCCTTGCCCTTGAAAAAAATTAGAGGAGACGCTTCCTCTTAGGTCATCAATGAAAATTAATTGGTCCAATAAAGTATCCGCTCCTTCATCAGACATTTTTCCAAAAGTATTGGGATTCATTTTCTCAATGAATAAGGGAGTATTAGCAACTAATTTTTCTTTTTCTGCCATTAAATATTGCACTTGAGGTGCTACTAAAATTAAAGAAAAATATTTTATAAAGGACAAAAGATTATGAATATTCAACTGTGAAATTCCGCCGTAAACTAAGTTAATGTTATTTTCTAACTGATTATTTTCGGCTAGAGTTAATCCTTGATTAAAATCATATAAGCCCACTGATAAATCCGTTTTTTTCTCCAATGCCATTTGCATTTTTCGTCCGTAAAAACTACTAGACATTCCACCGCTACAAGCAAGATAAACTAACATATTCTTCTCCTTATAGACAACAAGTCTGAGGCAGGTAATTTGCCCCAGACTTCTTTATTTTTCCATAATAAACTCAAAACGACTTCCCGCATACTGAGTTCTAACATATTCAAAAGGTGTCCCATCAGCAAAGTAAGTAATTTGCCGTAAGCGTAAAATGGCATCGCCTTTTTTTAAATCTAGGTACTCGGCAATTTTTTCTGAAGCAACCGTGGCTGAAATGGTCTGTTGTCCATGTCCTACTTTTTTTCCATGATCTGCTAAGCTTTGATAAAAAGATTGGCTAATTTCTTCTTTTTTAAATCCTTCTACAGCTCTTTTAGGAATAGCAGCCACTTCAAAACAAATAGGAATATTGTCCGCATAGCGAATTCTTTCCATGCGAATAATTGTTTCATGACTCTCTAAAGCTAACTTTTCTAATTCTGAAGAAGAAGGAGTGGTTTCATAATAAGAAATGGTTTTACTAGAAGGCACTTTATTTTGTGAAAGCATAATTTCAGTGAAACTCGTTGTTCCAGTCATTTTTTCTTGTACTTTTTTTGATGCCACATAAGTTCCTGAACCTATTTTTCGCTCTAAAATGCCTTCATCTGCTAAAGTTTGAATGGCTTGACGCAACGTCATTCGAGACACTTGAAAATATACGGCTAATTCTCTTTCAGCTGGGAGACGATCACCTATTTGCCACTTACCATTTTCAATTTCCTGTTTGATTTGGTCATGAATTTTAATATACACAGGAACGGTATTTTTTCCCATTTCTTGTCCTCCTTCCAAAATCATTGGTATATACAATTTAACCTATTTTGCTTATTTCGTCTATCACTTCTATCTTTTCTTTTAAAAGACTTCTTTACTGTGGATTAATGGTTTTTACTTGCCCATTTTTTCAAATGGTTAGTGTCTCTTTTAGGAGAAACTTTTCGGCCATTTTTTCCCGGTTTCAATTCCACAATATAATCTTTTTTTGTGGTGTCGTATAATTCTTCTACTTCTTCAATGACTTTTTCTTTAATTTTTTTAAACAACATTTTTCTTCCCCCTTTTTAAAATGTAAAAAAAAAGCACCCACACATGGATGCTTGAAAACTGGGGTAGCTGGATTCGAACCAACGCATGAGGGAGTCAAAGTCCCTTGCCTTACCGCTTGGCTATACCCCAATGGTGGAGGAAAGTGGATTCGAACCACTGAACCCTAAGGAACGGATTTACAGTCCGTCGCGTTTAGCCTCTTCGCTATTCCTCCAAAAAAAGTCAGGTAAAAATCTGACTTAATTAATATAACTAATTTTTCGAAATTTTTCAAGCCTTTTTTTAAATTTTTTTAGTCATTTAAGTTCCAAAATGCAATTAATGCTTCAAAACCCTCATCTACATTTTTCACATGATTGCTTTTACCATCTGGAAATTGAACAGAAAAACCTTTTTCTTCAGGAATAACTTTCCCAATTGCTTTTTTTCCCACAAATAATTCCATAATTTCTATTTTATTTCCAGCAACCAGCTCTGTTTTTTCTTCTACTCTCACTTCAATATCTTTATTTTTTTTGCTCATTACAATCTCCTTTAATTTAATTATTCATAAAAAAGTTTACAGCTGCTCCAATGAGGTTCGCGTCATTTTTGTACTGGCAAGCCACAATTTCAGGGTTAATGTCAGTCAGACCCTTTTCAACACATAAGTCAGTGACACGCTTAGATAATTCCTCTACAAGACCATTTTTTTGTGAAACGCCCCCGCCTAATACAATAACTTCTGGATCTAAGGTAAACTGTAAAGAATATAACCCTTGGCTTAAATAAGTATAAAATTTTTCCACTTCTTCAGCAGCAATTTTATCTCCAGCTTCTCCTAAAGCAAAAATTTCTTCTCCAGAGACTGAGCCTACTGGAAGACTTTTTCTTTGGCAAAAACGTTCGGCCATTCTAACTGCTGTTCCTAAATTAGAAAAAGTTTCCCCATGATCTAAAATCATTAGACCAAACTCTCCTCCGTATAAATGAGCACCTTTTTTTAGCTGACCATTTTGAAAAATAGCCCCTCCAACACCAGTGCCCACAACAACAAATAAAACATCTTTTTTATCTTTAGCTACTCCGCGATAAACCTCAGCTAAACCAGCACAGTTAGCATCGTTTTCAATAGTAACAGGAAGAGAAAAATAATCTGATAAATCTGTAAAAATATTAAAATGATGAATATAAGGAATCGCAGAAATCCCCCGAATTACTTGTTGTTCCACATCGACTACACCAGGAGCTGAAATGGAAATACCAGAAATATTCACATCACTATAATTATTTTTAACTTCCATCATTTTTTCTTTTAAGGTTTCATAATTTGTAGGCGTTTTAAAAGAGCTGGTTTTTAAAAGCTCTTCTCCGTTCCACAAGCCATATTTTACACTTGTTCCGCCCCAGTCAAAAACTAATAACACACAAGTCACCTTCTTTTTTCTTTTATTGTATCAAAGATAAGGTTTAAAAACAAAAAGCGTCTATTTGTGCCGCCGATATGTATAAGGACCGTGATAGGTTTCATCAGGATTTCGTTTTAAAGAAAAACGAAGGGGCACATAATCAATGCCTCCAGGAACAAAGGGATGACATCTTAAAATTCTAGCAATCCCCATTAAAAAACCCTTAAAGGAACCATGGGTTAAAACGGCATCCACCATATATTGGGAACAAGTGGGATAATAACGACAGCGACTATTTATTCCAGGGGAAATAAAGCGCTGATAAAAATGGACGATTCCAATAATTATTTTACCCAAGAAAATCTCTCCTTTACCAAAGTATCATAACAAAAAACTTCCAAAAGTGCATCTTAATGACACCTTTGGAAGTTTTATTTTTTCTTAACCTAAAATAGTGACTTGAACAGTTCTTCTTCCCCAGCTACTTAACATTCCTGGGTCAGCAAAATGAACATCAATAATATTTCCTTTAATAGCGCCTCCTGTATCAGAAGCAATGGCTTCACCATAACCTTCTACATAAAGACGTGTTCCTAGAGGAATAACGCTTGGATCCACAGCTACAGCCATGGGATTTTGCGTTAAATCTTGTCCTAAAGCAGTAATCGTTCCTCCACCAATAGAGCCTTCAGCGTAAGAATAAGCCGTAGCAACCATAGTTAAAGTGGTTCCAGAATAAGAAGAACTGGAAGATTGAGCCCCTTGTGCTTCTTGTTCTGC
>CAMJVA010000030.1 GCA_946409145.1 uncultured Enterococcus sp.
CCTCTTTTACCACTTCATCTTTTCGCATGGCTTTAATAGCATTGTGCAACGTAGAGGGTAAATCATAAATGGCCGCATGTTGTCTTTCTTCTTCAGTCATAATATAAATATTGCGATCCACTGCTTTAGGTGGCATTAATTCATTTTCAATACCATCAAGACCTGCTTCAAGAAGGGTTGCCATAGCTAAATAAGGATTGGCCGCAGGATCTACTGAACGTAACTCAAGGCGGGTTGAAAGTCCCCGAGATTCTGGAACCCGAACTAAAGGAGAACGATTATGTCCACTCCAAGCCACATAAACAGGAGCTTCATATCCTGGAACAAGTCGTTTATAAGAATTTACTGTAGGGTTACATACTGCTGTATAACCTCTCGCATGTTCTAAAAGTCCGCCTAAAAAATGATAGGCTGTTTGAGAAAGTTCCATTTCCCCTTTTTCATCATAAAAAGCATTCGTCCCGTCTTCATTAAATAAACTCATATTACAATGCATTCCAGAACCATTAATACCAAATAAAGGTTTTGGCATAAAAGTAGCATGTAACCCATGTTTTCTCGCAATGGTTTTTACGACTAACTTAAAGGTTTGAATATTATCACAAGCAGTAACCACATCAGCATATTTAAAATCAATCTCATGTTGCCCTGGAGCGACTTCATGGTGACTCGCTTCTACTTCAAAGCCTAAATTTTCTAATTCTAAAACAATATCTCGGCGACAATTTTCCCCAAGATCCACTGGAGCAAAATCAAAATAGCCCCCTTTATCATTTAAATCTAAGGAAATTTCTCCCTTATCATCTAATTTAAATAAGAAAAATTCTGGTTCAGGTCCTAAATTAAAAGAAGAAAATCCTTTTTCTTCCATATGTTTCACGGCTCGTTTTAAATTTCCCCGAGGATCTCCTGGAAAAGGTGTGCCATCTGGATTATAAATATCACAAATTAAACGCGCTACTTTTCCATGTTGATTTTCCCAAGGGAAGATCATCCAAGTATTAAAATCAGGATATAAATACATATCTGATTCTTCAATCCGGACAAATCCTTCAATGGAAGAGCCGTCAAACATCATTTTATTGTCGAGAACTTTTTTAAGTTGAGAAATAGGAACTTCGACATTTTTTATGGTTCCCATAATATCAGTAAACATTAATCTTAAAAATCGGACATTTTCTACTTCAGCTAATTTGATAATTTCCTCTTTTGTCTTCATTGAGTCACCTATCCTTTATGATTTAAAAATGGGTTTGGAGCGTTTAAGCCACCTTGTGCGGCAATTTCATCGTAGAGAATTTTTCTCACATCTTCATCAGTTAAGGGCGCATTTTTTTTCGTTTTTTCCACGTGATCCATTTCAAAAATTCGTTTAATTCCAGCCATATTCAACCCATCTGCTAAATAATCTTTAATTTCTAAAAGACGATCTAGATCATTTAAAGAATACATGCGACGATTGCCTTCACTTCTTTTAGGAGAGATTAAACCTTGGTCTTCGTAATAACGAATTTTTCTCGCGGTTAAATCAGTTAGCTCCATTACTGTTCCAATGGGAAAAACTGCCATGGATCGTCGCAGTTCTTTTTCTCTCATAAAATGCCTCCTTGAAAATAATGTTTACGTTGTTAAAAAATAATTTCTTTTCGTTTGTTACTATACCAACTGAAAACTTTCCTGTCAATAGTTTATGTGAGGTTTTCTAACATATAAATTTTATTCTTCGGAAAATACCGTTATAACAGCTTTTATTTTAAAAGATTTAGAGTAAATAAAAAAATATATTAAAAGTCATGGAACTAGACCTTTAATATATTTTTTAGTTTAATTGATAATAAGAAAAATCTAAGGAGTTAATTTTTAGTGGTAATACACTTCTTGAACAGCTTGACAAACAGCAATTTTCACATGTTCATAAGTTAAACCACCTTGTAAATAAAGCAGATAAGGGGGACGAAGAGGTCCATCTGAAGAAAGTTCAATACTTGCTCCTTGAATAAAAGTTCCTGCCGCCATAATAATATCATCCTCATATCCTGGCATGTAGGAAGGAATTGGTAAAACATTAGCATCCACTGGTGAAAATTTTTGAATGGCTTGGCAAAAAGTCACCATTGCATCTCGTTTTTTTAATTCAATGATTTGAATTAAATCTGTCCGTGGCTCATTCCAAGCAGGATGACTTAAAATCCCTTGTTCTTCTAAAAGAGCCGCTGTAAATACTGCTCCTTGAATAGCTTGACTCACAACATGAGGAGCTAAGAAAAATCCCTGTAACATGTTAGAAACACTATTTAACATGGCACCACCTTCAAGTCCCACTCCAGGTGTTGTTAAACGATAACCACAGGCTTCAACTAATTCTTTTTTTCCTGCAATATATCCTCCTGTAGGAACAATGCCACCTCCAGGATTTTTAATTAAAGACCCTGCCATTAGATCCACTCCAACTTCAGTGGGTTCCAATTCTTCAGCAAATTCACCATAACAATTATCACAAAAAATAATAACGTCAGAAGAAATTTCTCTAATTTTTTTCACCATTTCAGCAATTTTTTCAATAGTGAAAGAAGGCCGATTAGCATAACCACAAGAACGTTGAATGGCCACTACTTTTACTTCAGAAGTTAATTTTTTTCCTAATGTCTCAAAGTCCACTTCTCCTGATTCAAGTAAGTCCACTTGATCATAAGTGACGCCCCACTCTTTTAAAGAACCGTTCCCCTCACCAGTTAAACCAATGACTTCCATTAAAGTATCATAAGGACTTCCAGTAACATAAAGTAATTTATCCCCAGGACGTAACACCCCAAAAAGAGCTGTGGAAATACTGTGGGTTCCAGAAATAATTTGTGGACGAACCATGGCTTTTTCTGCCCCAAATACTTCAGCATAAACTTCTTCTAAAGCATCTCTTCCAAGATCATCATAACCATAACCAGTAGAAGGGGCGAAATGAGTTTCTGAAATACCTACTTTCGCAAAGGCACTTAACACTTTACTTTGATTATTTAAAGCAATTTCTTTTAACTCTGCTATTTTAGGAGCAATTTTAGTTTCTGTTTTAATAATTTTTTCTTTAAGTTCTGGTGAAAATTTTTCATTCCATTTCATTTTTCCAAGGCAAAAACGCCTGACACTTCCTTTTTTTAAAATTCTTCTTCTTGTGGTAACAAACTAGATGTTGACTTCACAAACCCTTTAATTTCATAAGTTTCATCTTGATCATTAAAGGTATCTTTTACAACTAATGTCTCTTTTTGTAAACGTGCTAATAATTGTCCATCACTGGCTGGAACATTCATTTCATAAGGTTCCAAAATTTCTAACATTTGTTTTTGGACCTCTCTTGTTAAAATGTCTTTTCCTTTTGAAGACTTAGCCGAGATGAAACAATTGGGAAACAAAGTGGGCACAAAATGATCCGTAACTTGATCGGCTTTATTATAAACAACTAGTCGAGGAATATTGTCAATTTCTAAATCTTTTAAAAGTTTCAATACCGTTTCTTCTTGTTGCTGACGATTTTGACTACTAGCGTCTACCACGTGTAATAATAAATCCATGTAACGACTTTCTTCTAAAGTAGATTGAAAAGCTTCAATAAGTTGAGTGGGCAAATCTTGAATAAAACCTACTGTGTCCGTTACTGTGACTTCAAAACCTTTGGGAAAACGCCATTTTTTAGTCAAAGGATCTAAGGTAGCAAAGAGTTCATTTTCTTCATAAGTGTTGGTCTCTGTTAATAAATTTAAAATAGAAGATTTTCCAGCATTAGTGTAACCAAGGAGGCCAATTTTAAAAACAGGACTATCTTGCCGTGTTTTTCTAGAAGCTTCTCGTTGTTTCGCCACTTTTTTTAATTCTCTTTTTATTTGCGAAATAGTTTCTCGAATATGGCGACGATCACTTTCTAATTTAGTTTCCCCAGGACCTCTTGTTCCAATTCCAGCTCCTAAACGAGACATTGCTTGTCCTTGACCTGTTAATCTTGGCAATAAATAATTTAACTGAGCCAATTCTACTTGTAATTTTCCTTCTTTAGAGCGAGCTCTTAAGGCAAAAATATCTAAAATTAATTGAATTCGATCAATGACTTTAATTCCGAGACTTTCAGTTAAGTATTGTCCTTGTCTAGGGGAAAGCTCTTGGTTAAAGACGACTAAGTCAGCTTCATGAGCTTCTACTAAATTTTTTAATTCAGTCAGTTTTCCGGCTCCAATAATGGTTTTTCCATCAAATTGTTGTCTTTTTTGGGTTAAAGTGTCAACTACTTCTCCTTGAGCCGTTTCTGTTAAACTTTCCAATTCTTTCATGGAGTCAAAAAATTCAGTTTGATTTTTTTGTGTCTCCACTCCCACTAAAATAACGCGTTCTTTTTCAGTCATCGTTGCCTCCTTTCCACCAATGGGTAATTTTTTCCATTAACTTTTCTTTTTCTTCTGGATGGTCAATTAAATTATAAAAGGGAACTTCCATGCGATTAGAAAACCAAGTCAGTTGTCTTTTAGCATACCTTCTAGAATTTCTTTTTACTAAGGCAATGGCTTCTTCTAAGGAAATTTCTCCTTTAAAATAAGGGAAAAATTCTTTATAACCAATAGCTTGCACCACGGTTAATTTTTCTGAAAAATTTTTTTGATACTCATAAAGATCTCTCGCTTCTTTTAAAAGACCTTCTTTAACCATTTGATCCACTCGTTGATTAATTCTGTCATAAAGCTTTTCTCTTTCACAGGTTAAACCAATCATAAAGACATCAAAATCAGTAGGATCGTTGGTCACTTCTCCTCTGCTTAAAGCACGACGAACTCGACGTTCATTATTTTCATGAGTCGTTTTAGCAAGAGCTGGTTCTTTTTTTTCAAGTTCTTCCCAAAGTTCTTCTTTTGATTTTTTATCATCCACTAAAGAAGTGCCTTCTCCTAAGTTATAACCTTCTAGAAGACTTTGAATATAAAGACCTGTCCCTCCAACAACCATGGGCAAATGGTTTCTTTCCGTAATATCTGGAATAATTTTTAAAGCAGCATTTTTAAAATCAAAAGCAGAATAATTTTTATCCCAAGGTAAACAATCTAGTAAATAATGAGGAATCCCAGCTTGCTCTTTTTTTGAAACTTTAGCAGTTCCAATATTTAAGGCTTCATATACTTGCATACTATCCCCAGAAATAATTTCTCCAGAAAATTTCTGAGCGATTTCAATACTTAAAGCTGTTTTTCCAACAGCTGTGGGGCCAACAATCACTAATACTTTTGTACTCAATCACACGTCACCTTTCTTGCTTCACTAGGAAAGTCCGTAATAATCCCTGTTAAATCTAATTGGCGACATAACTGCACATCTTCTTTTTTATTCACTGTCCAAGGACGAATTTTTTTCGGAAAAGAAAACAGTTCACTGGCATTATTTTTCACCCACTGAATATCTGGATGAATACTTTCAATAAAGGAATATTTTAAAACCTCTGCGGCTTTCTTATTATTTTTTCCACATAATAAAGCTGAGGGCAGTTGGGGAATTTCTTTATGACAAGCAATGAGCGTTTTTAAATTAAAGCTAGAAATTAAAATAGAAAATGGTAATGTTTCTTTTTCCAAGACACCTTTTAAAATTGGGAGCATATTAGGGTAAGGATATTTATTGGTTTTTGCTTCAATATTTAAGGTCCCGGAAAAATTTTTTTCTGTGAGTAACTGTAAAACTTCTTCTAAAGTAGCAATGGTTTCTCCTTGTCCTTTAGAATAATCAAAGGTTTTTAGTTGAGCCACAGTCATTTCACGAACAAGACCATGTCCGTTACTAGTGCGGTCAATGGCTTCATCATGAATCACAACCAATTGTTTGTCTTTTGTCACGTGAATATCTAATTCAATGGCATCTGCCACATCACATCCATGACGAAAAGCACTTAAGGTATTTTCTGGGAAATGTCCACTTAGGCCACGGTGGGCTGTTATTTCCATGTTCTCACCCTTTCTTTCTTCCTTATTGTATCATTCTTTTAACAACTGACAACTAGTGAGCTGTTCTTTGTTCTTTAAAAATTTTTAGGAAAAATTTTTTAAAAGGTTATGACTAGCAAAATATCCTATGTTTTGTAATAATATACTTAGAAAGGTCGTGAGGGAAAATGAAAAAATTTTTAAGCGGCTACCTCGTTGGCACTGCCGTCACTACAGCTTTAGTTGCTGGGATTATTTTAGGGGTAAAAAAAACAGTCATTGAGCCCATTGAAGAAAAAGAGCAAATGATCGACGATAATCGTAAAAAAGCTGCCCGCAAAAGTTTCGCTCGTTAAAAAGAATTAGGTACAAAAAAACGACACTAAAAAGTGTCGTTTTTTTATTATCCTTTTTTAACTTTACCTGTCCAGTCTTGGAAACCGCCTTTTAAAATATAAATGTGATCATAGCCGGCTTTTTTTAATTTATAAGCGGCTCTAACAGATAAGGAACGTCTTTGATCGTATAAATAAATCGGTTGGTCTTTTCTTAAAGAAGGCATTACTTCTTTAAAAGTCGTATAAGCCATGTTTCGAGCACCTAAAATATGTCCTGCACGAAACTCATCTTTTTCTCTTAAATCAATGAGTTGTCCTTTTTTCATACCTGCTTTAAATTCTTCTTCTTCAATTGTAGTTGCTGATAATTTACCCATGACCCGCAAAAATAAGCTCCAGCTTCCCCAAATTAAAAGAATTAACGCTAAAATAATATTCACTACAGTAATGGGATTGACTTGCAATAAAAACATTTTTTTCATCCTAACTTTTTCTTATTTTTCAATAAACTGCAAGGCCAAGGAAGCTGCTCCAATAATTCCAGCATCATTTCCTAAGCGGGCTAGTTTTAAATGAGTAGAATTTCTTACTTGAGGGAAGGTAAATTCATTGAAATAGTTTTGAACTTTTTCTAATAAAAATTCCCCAGCAGCTGAAACTCCCCCACCAATGACAATATCTGTTGGGTTTAACATATTGCCAATATTTCCAGTAGCTAAACCTAAATAATAGCAAACTTTTTCTACAACCATTAACGCAAAAGGATCATCTTCTTTTGCTGCATCGAAAATATCTTTACTAGAAACATCTTGTCCATCATCTAAAAGAGCTTTAATTGTAGATGGTCCAGCGTATTCTTCTGCTAATTGTCTAGCTACACGCACCACACCTGTGGCAGAAGCCACTGTTTCTAAACAACCACGTTTCCCGCAAGTACACATAAAACCTTCTGGATCAACAGTAATATGCCCAATTTCTCCAGCAGCACCTACTGCTCCGTGTAAAAGTTTTCCTTCAGCAATAATTCCTCCCCCAACACCAGTACCAAGGGTAATAAAGGTTACATCAGGACTGTTTTCTCCAGCTCCTTGCCATCTTTCTCCAAGGGCAGCAACATTTGCATCATTATCAATAGCAAAAGGAATTCCAATGGCTTTTTCAATGGTTTCTTTAACAGGTTGCAGGGTTTCCCAGTTTAAATTATAAGCACCAATCACTGTTCCTAACTTCCGATCAATCACTCCTGGAGAGCCCATGCCAATCCCGATAAAATCTTCTGGACTCATATCATATAAATCAATGCGGTGTTTAATGGAAGCAATAATTTCTTCCACAATATGACTACCATTATCTAAAATATTGGTTTCAATACTCCATTTTTGTTGGACTTCACCTTCTGGGGTTAAAATACCAAACTTTACGGTGGTCCCACCTAAATCGATGCCTAATAGTTTTTCTTTGGCCACTAAAACTCTTCCTTTCCTTGGCGTTTTGCTTCAAGTCGATGCTCTTTTCGTAAAACAAGAATCCCCGATCTAAAAACTTTTTCGTCAATTAACGCCGCTTCGTATAATTTTTTAAACTCAATGTCCATTAATTCAATGTCATACAAACGATTCCCTAAATAAACAAAAATGCCGTATTTTTTTAACACTTGTTGAACATCATAGAGTGTTTGCATTGATGCACCTCCTCATTATAACGAAAAACCATATTTTTTAAAACCATAGATTAAAATTATTATTAAGATTCCAAGAAGTAACAGTCCTGCAAAAAGTTGTTCGTGAATATTTTTTTTCACTCCCTTTTGAGGAACAGAAAGGGCCACTGCTCCAAGAATTCCTCCTAAAAGCCCTCCAATATGTCCCATCATATCTACTCCAGAAGAAAACAAATTAAAAACTAAGTTCATCCCAATAAAGACCCAATACCGCTGTACTAACATTTTTACCGCTGGATTGTTCTTGAAAATTCTTCCTAAAATAACAAAGGCCCCAAACATTCCAAAAAGTGCCGTCGAGGCTCCTGCTGAAATAGTATTTCCTTGACCAAAAGAAAAGCTCACAATATTTCCAGCAATGCCACTTAAAAGATAAAGGACAAAAAAGCGCCAATGACCATAAACAGCTTCCACTTGTTGTCCGATAAAATAAAGAGTCACCGAATTAATAATAAAATGGGTCCAACCAATATGTAAAAACATCGGGAGAATAAAGCGCCAGTATTCATGGTAAAGTAAAATACTTCCCCGTTCCATGGCACCAAAGTGTACTAAAATATTGGGATTTTCAGATCCTCCCACATGTAAACCTGATATTTCCATAGCAATCATCAATAAGGTTTGAACCATTAAAAAGCCATAGGTCACAAATGGCTGATGTAATAATTTATTTTTATTGAACATTATTTTTTTCATGAGCACTCCTTAAACAACATATATTTTTTTCACTGGAAGATCAAATTTTTCTGGAGAAAAATCCTGTAATTGCTCTTTAAAAACAAGACTCACTGTTTCGTTTTTAAAATCAGCTAAAAAGCGATCATAATAGCCTCCACCAAAACCAATGCGAAAATGCTCTTTATTAAAAATAAGTCCTGGAACAATTAAAAGATCAATATCTTCTTTTAAAACGAGCCTTTTTGCTTCTGCTTTAGGTTCTAAAATACCAAAAGAAGACCGAACTTTTTGATCATTTTCTTGAACTTGATAATAGGTCATTTTTTTATTTTTAGCCACAGGACAAGCTAAAATTTTACCTTCTTTAAAAATTTCTTCAAAGACTAAGGACAAGTCACACTCCATTGTTGTGGGAAAATAACCACCAATAATCCGAGCTTTTTTAAAAATGCTTGAAGCAATTAATTTTTCTTGTAACATGATTTCTTTTTTCTTTTTTAAAGGACGAGTAGAAAACTCTTTTAAAAAAGCTAGCATGATTTTTCGCTGTTGTTCTTTCACATTTTTTCTCCTTAAAAATATAATTGTATTATACCTTAAGCTGGAAAAAAAAGAAAAATCTCCTAGGAAGAAGATTCTTCTTTTTCTAGCTTTATCATTTCTAATTCTTCTTTCATGGCTTTTCTTTTAAAAATCGCCCCTTCAACCATTCCAATTAAAAAAGGCAACACATAAGTGACAAAACGGTATAAAAGTAATGCAGAAATGGCATCCACTTGCCCCACTAAAGGTTTAAATAGCCACGTGAAAACCACTTCTAAAGAACCTAGACCCGCAGGAGTGGGAATCACTCCAGCTAAAATAATGGCAAAAGCGGTATAAAAAAAGCTAGTAAAAAAACCTAGGTCTGGATGTTGTCCTTTTAAGACAATAAAGGGAACCACTAGCCAGAAACTCAGTTTAAATAAATTAAAGAAGATTAGTTTTCTTAAACGAGAGGGATTTTCTATTAAACTTAAGATCATTTGACGAATGGGATAAATATTTAAGTTAATTTTATCAAAAGCTTCACGTGCCTTTTCTTTATGCAAGATTTTATGGGCCATTTTCACTAAAAAGACTTGGAGTTTTAAACTAATAGAAACACTTAAAATAGCCGTAATAATTAAAAAAGTTGCCCCAATTCCAAATAATATAGCGGCAAATAGTCCCTTAGAGGCCACAAGTTGTGGCGATAAAAAAATTAAACCAATAAAAGACCAGACCAATAAAGCCCCCTTGTAAAATATCATTCTCAAAGCGATTAATCCTGCACCTTTTGACAGAGGGAGCTCTTTTTTTCGATAATACCAAAGTTCCCCAATAATTGTGCCTGCTCCAAAGGTCACTACGCGCATAAAGGCTGCATAACAGGAGGCAAACATCCCATCAAAGGGCGTAAATTTAGGATATTTTTCATCTAAAAGGAGCCAAACATTTTGTCCTTCAGCCACTTGGTACAACAAACCACTGACAAAAATAATCAGGACAATAAACCAAGGAGTTTGCCCAATTTGAGAAAAAATACTTCCCATGGAGTGTCTGAGTACATAAATAATCACACCAAAAATCCCTAAGAGAAGAAAAATATTTAAAATAAATTTGACGCTAGTTTTTGACATAGGCTCTCTCCTAGGAATAATTTATGAAACAAATAATCACCAATGCGAGAAAACCTAAAAGATTCATTCCTTGAAAATACCATTTTCGCGTTTTGTGATGAAAAAAACGTTGTCCAAGGAAACTTCCGATTCCCCCACTAAAAAAAGCTAAGGTGAGTAATACTTTTTCTGGAATGCGCCACTGATGCTTAATGGCTCTTTTTTTATCTATACCAAACATGGTAAAAGTAACCAGACTTTCAAGTAAAAATAATCCCCAAAAATAAACCATAATACCCTCATTTCTATGTATGAAATAGCTATTTCATTATCTTTAACCTTACTAAAAAACTTTTAAAAAAAACAGGGAAACGCATTTTAAATTTATTTAAAAATGCTTTCCCTGTTTTTAGAGCTGAAGGTTTAAGAAACGATTTTATTTAGCGTTTAATTCGACAATTTTCACAATTAAATCCGTTGCTTTTTCCATAGCTTGTAAAGAAACATATTCAAAACGTCCATGCATGTTTTCTCCACCAGCAAAAATATTTGGTGTAGGTAGACCCATGAAGGAAATTTTTGAACCATCTGTTCCTCCACGAACAGGTTCAATAATTGGTTTAATATCTAATTCTCCCATGGCATCTTTCACTAATTCAATAATGGAAAGATCTTTTTCAATGATTTTTTTCATATTGTAATATTGATCGTACATATCTAAAATCACGCGATCTTCATCAAAAGGAGCATTCATGTCAGCCACAATTTTTTCCATTAAGGCTTTTCTTTGGGCAAATTTTTCATCATCATGATCACGAATAATGTAAGCACTGCTTGCTTCTTCTACGTTACCATTTAAGCTCATTAAGTGGAAGAATCCTTCATAACCTGATGTTTTTTCTGGCACTTCATTAGCAGGTAAAGCATTATGCAAGTTAATGGCTAATTGTAACGCGTTAATCATAGTGTTTTTAGCTGTTCCTGGGTGAACATTTTTCCCATGGAAAGTTAAATTAGCTTGGGCTGCAGAGAATGTTTCATATTCTAATTCTCCCACAGGACCCCCATCCATAGTGTAGGCAAAATCTACATTAAATTGTTCAACGTCAAATTTATCAGCCCCTACCCCAATTTCTTCATCAGGGCCAAAAGCTACCCGAATTTCTCCATGTTCAATTTCTGGATGTTCAATTAAAAATTTGCTTGCTGACATAATTTCAGCCACCCCAGATTTATCGTCAGCTCCTAGTAAAGTAGAGCCATCTGTCGTAATTAAAGTTTGACCAGCATAATTTTTTAAGTTAGGGAAGTCTTTCACTGTTAATTTATATTTCCCAGCTTCATCTAAAGGAATATCGCTTTTTCCATCATAATTTTCAACAATTTGTGGGTTCACGTTCACTGCATTAAAGTCAGCTGTATCAATGTGGGCAATAAAACCAATTTTTCTCACATCTTTTTTAGTCGTTGCAGGAATCGTTCCAATAACGTAACCATTCGTCTCATTATAAATGACATTTTCTAAGCCAATTGCTTTCATTTCTTCTCCTAAAGCTTTGGCAAAAACCACTTGGCTTTCAGTAGATGGAGTGGTGGTACTGTTTTCATCAGAGCGAGTTTCCGTTTTTACGTAACGTAAAAAATCAGATAATAAAGTTGGGTACTTTTCAGACATGTTCATTTTGCATTCTCCTTTTTAAATAATAGTAAATGGATCCGTGGATACTTTGGAAAGGGAAAAATCAACATCCCACTGGTTTTCTTTTTTCCAGTTTTCAAAAAGATGTAACATCTTCTCTTTACAATAATATTCAATATAGTGCCCAGGGTCAATGACAGAAAG
>CAMJVA010000031.1 GCA_946409145.1 uncultured Enterococcus sp.
TTTGCCTTAGCTATTTTCTTACCAGTAGCTCCAGATGATGCCTTATGTTTACTAGCAGGTCTCACAGAAATGTCTTTTAAAAAGTTTGCTTTAATTATTTGTTTAGGAAAACCCGTTTCTGTTGCTGCCTACAGTGTGATTTTAGTAAATGGTTTTCAATTCCTACAACAATTTTTACCACAAATTTAATTTAGATGCATTAGTCCTCATTATTGAGGGCTTTTTTTTGCGAATTTTTTTCATTTTTCCCAATTTAGAGTAAAATAGAAAAATGAAAGGAAGATAAATAATGATCCCTTTAAAACTACAAGTGAAACAAACCTTCGAATTTATTCGAAAAAGTCGCTACTATTTTTTTGATGTCTTAATTGTGCATTTATTAATGCTTTTTGTCTTGCTTCCCCTATTATCCCAAGGTTTAAAAGGAATTTTAAAATTTGGAGGTATTCCCTATTTATCTTCAGACAACCTCCTTGAAATTGTAACCCAACATGGCTTTGTTCTATTAGGAATGATTATTTTACTTGTGATCATGTTGTGTTTAGTTTATTTTGAATTCACTTTTTTAATCCTTAGTTTTGCTTATATTTTAGAGCAAAAAATTGTCACTGTTCCACAATTATTTTTCCAAAGTTTAAAAGTCATTCAAGGAACGACCTTTAGTAAACTACTTTTTTTCTTAACTTACTTTTTAATTCTTCTTCCTTTATCAGGTTTGGGATTTCATTCAGAACTTATTTCTAAAATAAAAATTCCTGCTTTTATTTTAGATTTTATTTTTCAACAGCGCTATTTAGTGGTCTCAAGTTTCCTTTTACTTTATCTGGTAACACTTTATTTAGCCATTCGCTTTATTTTAGTCTTACCTTATTTGGTTTTAGAAAACACCACGGTTTTACAGGCTCTTAAAAAAAGTTGGGCCAAAACAAAACAGCGCTTTTTATCCTTAGGCAGTCAAATTGCTTTTTTATATTTAGCAGTTTTACTTTTAGTGGCTTTTTTATATTTAGTAACTGTTTCAACACAGCAGCTGGTAGATAGCCATTTCCCACAAATAGCTAGAAGTGTGGCTAGCGTTTTATTATCCGCTTTATACGGTTTATCTCTTGGACAAAGTACTTTTTTATCGGCTTTATTAATTTATTTAATGGTCAGTGTCTTTCGAAGCTATGAAAGTATTCATCTTCCCCAGAATAAAAATTTTTGGTCTTCTCTTGAGAAAAAAAGTGTGATTTATGTGAGAAATTTCTTCTTTGTTTTAGGATTAATTGCAGTAGGTGTTACAGAAGTTCTTGGAAATTATCAAGAACTAGAAGAATTTACTTTTACAAAACCAACCATCGCCTCTCATCGCGGAGTAGACCTGTCTAAAGAAGCCAATGGGGTGCAAAATTCTTTAGAGGCTTTAGAAAATACAGCCAAACTTCAACCTAATTTTGTAGAAATGGATGTTTTTTTAACCAAAGATCAACAGTTCGTCGTGGTCCATGATGAAAATTTAAAAAAACTTACAGGAAAAAATGTGACTATTGACCAACTGACTTTAGCTCAAGCGACAAAATTAACAGTGAAAGAAAATAACTTAAGCAGTAAAATTGTAAGTTTTACAGACTACTTAAATGAAGCAGAGAAATTAAAGCAGCCTCTTTTAGTTGAAATAAAAGTGACTAAAAACGACCCGAAAAATCTAGTGTCTTTATTTCTAAAAAAATATGAAAAAGAGTTACAACAAAATCATGCTTACATTCAAAGCCTTTCCTATAACATTGTTGAAGACGTCAAAAAACAAGCTCCAGACCTTGTAACAGGGTATGTACTTCCTTTTAACATTATAGGTCCCCCTAGTTCTTCGGCCGATTTTTTTACAATGGAACACACCACTTTAAACAAAAACTTTGTGGAAGCGGCAAAAAAAGATGGAAAATTTGTTTTAGCTTGGACCGTCAATGATGTTTCAACTATGGAACGAATGGTCTTTTACGGGGTTTCTGGTATTATCACGGATAAAGTTGCCACGATGAAAAAAGCCCTTTTGGATCAGCCAGAAGAAGCAACTTATGCAGATAAATTATTATATTTTTGGATTGGAATGGGTTAAAAAAAGAGTGGGACGTGAACATGTCCCACTCTTTTTTAATTTTTTTAAGCTTTTTCAATACTTACAATGGAATTTCCAGGGATTTGTGGCGGAAGAGACATGGTCATAATCGCCATTTTTTTCAAAGTGAATTTTACTTTAACCCCAGACTTTAACTCTTCTTTTTTCACGTCCTTCACTAAATCTTCTTTGGCATTTAAAATAACTCCATCATTTTTCATGCTTTTTAAAATATTTTCTGGATCGTGAATTGCTTCAATCTCTTTTAAAGACAGACGTAAAGTTTCCCCGTCTACTTGAACATCTTCACTTAAGGTGCCAGTGAAAATAGCTTGTTCTTCATTTTTTTCCACTTGCTTCACTTCTGTCGTCTCCTTTGTTGAGGAATCAGTTGTTTTAGCTTGTCCACTGGAACAAGCGCTAAGAACTAATAGGCAAGCTATTGGCAAAAATAATCCGGTTAATTTTTTCATAGTGTCATCCTCTTATTTTTTAATTAAATATCTCATTAAATAATACCTTCGTCAAGAAATAATTTTTTTATTTAATGTTTTTGAAAAAGTTTACATTTCTTAAAAATAAAGTTTTAGGGATTACGTCTATTTCTTCCAACCATACTTACTTCTTTGGTTAAATAACGAACTCTCTCCATTAAACGTTTCGCTTTTAAGGGCTCTTCTTCCCCTTTTTGATTGGTAGTTAAATAATTTTTTTCTAAGTCTTTCAAGGGAATATTGGAAGAAATAAAAAGTGGCAGCCCTTCTTGCATACGATATTGCAAAATAACTCCTAAAATTTCATCCCTAATCCAACTAGATAAATTATCGGCTCCTAGGTCATCAATCATTAAAATCGGTACTTTTTTCACTTGATCTAACTCATCAGAAACGGTTCCTTTACCAATAGCTCGCTTCATTTCTAAAGAAAAAGAAGGAAAATGGACTAACATGGTTTCAAACCCATGTTTAGCCAGCTCATGGGCTAAAGCTCCTAGAAGATAAGTTTTTCCCACGCCAAAACTCCCTGATAAATATAATCCTTTATGAAATTCTTGGCTATTTTCTTGATATGCTTCAACAAATTTCAAGGCTTCATCAATCGCTTGAGCTCGTTGAGGGGTGAGTTCAAATTTATCAAAAGACGCATACTTAATATCTTTTGGCATTTGTTGTAAGGTTACCCGATTCAATACCGCTAACCGCTCTTGCTCTTTTAAAAGCTCCGCTGTGGGTTGATAAGTAACATCAATAAAATGATGGTTTAAGGTTAACTGCGGTTTATAGCCTGGTGCCAGTTGGTTGGGAGCTGCTGCTTGATATTTTTTCTTTTCTTGAACAAATTCATAGAGTTTTGCATAACTTTTCATAATCTCTTCTTTGGATAATTCTTCATGTTTACTTAAAAATTCTTTCACTTCAGGATCTTTTAACACTTCATCCATTAAAGTTTCATAAACGTGATTCATATTTTTCTTGTCAATAATTTGACGAATGGTACTGCCCACGTCTTCCATGTTGTCACCTACTTTCCTTTAATTTATTAATTCTTTTTTGAAATGCTGCTTTTTCTTCGTCAGTCATTTGCGTTTCTTCAACAGGTTGATCCACCCATTCAGGTAAGGTTTCTTTTTTGACATTTCCTGTATTTTTTCGCGGATTTTTTGGTGTCCCTGTCCCTTGCTGTCTTTTTCTCGTTTTTAAAATGGCTTCTTCTGGAGTATAAATTTTTTCTTGCGCCCAAGAATTAGCAATAGCTTCAACATAAGCGCTTTGTAAATTGGAACGATTTTGTTGCCGTAAAACATAATCCAGTAACACATTTAACACACTATCAGGTAATACATGGCGTTTATGGAGATTTTCAATTAGATATTTTTCACTATTAGCCACAAAGCCACCTTTTTGTTTTTTAATGCCAGCTAAAAAGTTCAAAGGGGTAAATTCTTCACACGCTTTAATAAAGGCAATTTCTTCTTGGGTGAAGCCTTTTTCAAGAAGTAAGGCGAAGCGATCTTCATTTTGAGAAACTGGCTTTATGTCATTTAAATCTTGTAGTTTTTCACTAAATTCTTTAGCAATGATTTGCTTTAATTTCTTTAAAGAAAAAACTTCTCCTTCTAAAGAAGTAACTGTACTTCTTAAAGTAAGTTTTCCTAAATCCAGTTCGCTGTAACCATAAAGATTAACAATATCCTGTAGTTCTTTGCGATCTTCTTTCGAGAATTCTCGTAAATGAATTCCTTGATGACTTAAAATATCACTGAAAAACAGCCAATCAAAAGTCGTATTACTTTCTTTTACTTTCTTTGGAGTGCTTTCAGTAGGTAAATAGTCTAAGGTTCGAGGAAAAATCATTGTAAAGGTCACACTAATATCTTTTCCGGAAATTTTTTCTGGTAAAAGTTTTTCCTTCAACTCATTTAAGGCAGTATCCCCTATTTTTTCTTTTAGAAGTTGTATAAAAATATCATCTTGGAAAAATTTTTCTACACTTAAAGGATTTTTCAACTGATAATAATAAGTATTCTCTGTATAAAAAGTTTTCATTAAGCCTAATGCTTCTAACTTTTGCCGACTTTTTAAAAAATCTGGCAAACCGCAATCTAAAGCAGACAATAAAAAAGTATGGGATTTTTTTTCTGTTAAAATTCGTCCTTGAGCTAGGAAATAATCATATAAACTAAAGGCTGGTGCACCTAAAATCGGCAAGTACAAGACACTTAATAATGGCGACATCTCATAAGCTCCTAGGACAACTTGATATTTATCTTTTGGCTTTAATGACGTCATAATTTTTTCTCATCTTTAGCTTTATTAACAATATCTTGTAATTCTTGCAAGAAAACGGACATGTCTTTAAATTGCCGATAAACACTAGCAAACCGAATATAAGCAATTTCATCTAAATTCACTAACTGTTCCATGACATATTCCCCAATTTGCGTAGAAGAAACTTCACTTTCTCCTGTACTTCTCACCTTAGTTTCTACAAAATCAACGATTTTTTCCATTTGCTCCATGGAAACAGGCCGTTTTTCAGCAGAACGGACAATGCCTCGAAGAATTTTTTCTCGTTTAAATTCTTCACGCTCTCCATTTTTTTTCACCACTAATAAAGGTGTGGCTTCTATTCTTTCAAAAGTAGTAAAGCGGAAACTACAACTTTCACACTCTCTTCGTCTTCTAATTGCTCGACTATCCTCAGTGGATCTGGAATCAATAACTCGCGAGTTATTATGGTTACATCTAGGACAACGCATTTTCTCACCTACTTTAAGTAATTGAATTTCTTTTAGTATAACAGAAAATGAAGGGAAATTTAAATAATTCTTCTGTTTTTCTCCTTGTTATAAAAGTAAAAAAAGCTAGCCTCCTTTTAAAGGGGACTAGTTTTTTCTGTCTTTTCCTGAAAATTTTTTAACCATTTTAAAACTTGCTCTTCAGTCTTTCTTTTTGTAGCAGAATTATCAATAATAATATCTCCTAAACGTTTTTTTTCATTAAGAGATAATTGGCTTGCCATCCGTTTTTCAGCTTCTATTTCAGTTAACTGATCTCTTTTCATAAGCCGATTCTTTTGAATATTTTCCGGGACCCAAACCACCATCACTTGCTCACAGTACTGGTCATAATTTTCTTCATAAAGTAAAGGAATATCTAAGACGATTAAAGGAATATTTTTTTCTTTGGCCCCGTTGATTTCTTTTAAAAAAGCGTTTCTTAAATAAGGATCCATAATGTCATTGAGTTTTTGTAATAATTCCTTTTTCGCAAATACTCTTTTACCTAATATTTTTCGATTTAACGTTCCGTCAACTTGTAAAATATCCTCTCCAAAATAAGCGACAATTTCTTTTAAGGCAGGACTATTTTTTTCCACAATTTTTCTAGAAACTAAATCTCCATCGACCACTGGAATCTTTTCTTTTAAAAAAATACTAGTCACGAGAGATTTTCCACTGGCAATGCCTCCAGTTAAGCCTAAAACAAATGTCATTTACTCCCCTCTAATCTTTGGCAAGTGGGACAAAAGTGTGTACCTCGACCTGCCACTTTAATTTTTTCAATCAAACTTCCGCATCTTACACAAGGTTGACCTTCCTTTCCATAGACTTGCAAAAATTCTTGGAAGTGTCCGGTTTCGCCTTTTGCATTATGGTAAGAGCGAATAGTGGTTCCCCCTAAAATAATGGCTTCATTTAATTCTTCAATAATATTTTTTCGAAGAAGCACTACTTCATTCTCTTTTAAGGTCTCACTTAATCTTAAAGGATGAATAAAACTTTTATAAAGAACTTCATCCACATAAATATTTCCTAAACCCACGACTACTTTTTGACTTAATAAAAGTCCTTTAATATTTTGTTTGGTCTTTAAAGCTTTTTTAAATTTTTCCAAGGAAAAATCTTCTTCAGTAGGTTCCATACCTAGTTTTTTTAAGCTGGAGTAGTTGGCTACCTCGTCTTTTTTTAAAAGAGCAAACCGACCGAACTTTCGCACGTCTAAATAACGCAATTGATTTCCATCAGACAAATCAATAAGTAAATGAGTATGCTTAGTTATGGGCTCATTAGGAGAACTTAGGGTATACCGGCCTTCCATTCGTAAATGAGATACTAAAACAAAATGCTCTGTTTCTAAAAGTAAAAATTTTCCCCGACGGCTTACTTGTTGAAAGGTTTCTCCTACTAAATTATTCCTAAATAGTTCTACCTCTGGGGTAGCAATAATATTAGGATAAAGTACCGTGACCTTCATAATTTTTTTGTGGGAAATTAAAGGGTTCAAAGTTCGTCTCACATTTTCAACTTCTGGTAATTCTGGCACAAAACTTCCTCCCTTTTATTTATTTGGCGTCATACCAAGTTTTTCCCCAATTACTTTCGGCAACTAAAGGAATAGATAGTACCACTGCGTTTTCCATCACTTCTTTGACTAATTGATCTAGTTTTTCTAATTCTGTTTCAGGAACTTCAAAAACTAATTCATCATGAACTTGTAAAAGCATGGTCGCGGCCATTTTTTCTTCTTTTAAGCGTTTTTGCATTTGGATCATAGCAATTTTAATAATATCTGCGGCGCTTCCTTGAATTGGCGTATTAATGGCTGTTCTTTCAGCAAAACTTCGCAAATTATAATTACTAGAGTTAATATCTGGTAAATATCTTCTTCTATGATATAACGTTTCCACAAAGCCATTTTCTTTTGCTTCTTTAACGACTGTTTCCATATAAGTTTTTACTCCAGGATATTTTGCAAAATAAGTATCAATATACTCTTGGGCTTTTTTCCGAGAAATTCCGAGATTTTGGGATAAACCATAATCACTAATCCCATAAACAATCCCAAAGTTCACAGCTTTTGCTTGGCGGCGCATATTAGGAGTAACATCTT
This sequence comes from uncultured Enterococcus sp., assembly GCA_946409145.1. GTDB lineage: Bacteria > Bacillota > Bacilli > Lactobacillales > Enterococcaceae > Enterococcus_J. The sequence goes on from CAMJVA010000031.1 coordinate 7,492, forward strand.
TGGCTGAATTTAAGCCAAAAACTCTCACAGCAGTGGACGCGTGAATATCTTGGCCTTCAATAAATGCTTCTTTTAAATGTTCATCATTTGAAATATGCGCTAAGACTCTTAATTCAATTTGAGAATAGTCAGAAGAATAAATCAACCAATTTTCTTTTCTAGGAACAAAAGCTTGGCGAATTTTTCTTCCTTCTTCTAAACGAATAGGAATATTTTGCAAATTAGGATCCACAGAAGAAAGACGTCCCGTTTGGGTTAAGGTTTGTTGGTAACGAGTGTGGACCTTCCCATCAGGTTGGATTACTTTTAACAATCCTTCAACATAGGTCGATTGAATTTTAGCAATTTGCCGATAAGTGAGAATATCTTCCACAATGGGAGCTTGGGAACGTAATTGTTCCAAAACATCCACTGCTGTGGAGTATCCTGTTTTCGTTTTTTTAATTACAGGCAAACCCATCTCTTCAAATAAAACCACCCCTAATTGTTTCGGAGAATTAATGTTAAATTTAGTTCCAGCTTTTTCATAAATACTTTCTTCAATGGTTTTTAATCGTTTCCCAAACTCTTCTTTCATTCTTTCTAACCGATTTTTATCCACGGTAATGCCGGAAATTTCCATTTCTCCTAAAACTTTGGCTAAAGGTAATTCCACTTGTTCAAACAAAGAAGTTTGGGATATTTTTTCCATGGCTTCTTTCATAGGTTGAACTAAATAGAGCAATGCTTGAAGCTTATGAGCTAAGTGATCATGGAAGACTTCTTTTTCAGGTAAAGCTAGTTTAGCTCCTTTTCCATAGACTTGTTCATCTTCTAAAACATCCTCATAAGAAAAACGTTTACTAATTGCCGCAATATCTTTGGTTTTTTCATTAGGGTCTAATAAATAGCTGCCTAAAACCACATCAAACAAGACCCCAGCAAGCTCTACACCACTGAGACGTTTTCCGCATACTAAATTACTTTTTGCATCAAAGACAATTTTTTTCTGATCTTCATTTTGTAAGAATTCTTGAAATAAAGGATCTTTTACTAAAGATAAATCTTCTATCAGGTAATTTTTTTCCCCGTGACTTAAGGCCACTGCATAAATTTTTCCTGTATGATAATTTTCTTCTAACAGTTCAAAAATTAACGCATTTTCTTGACCAAATAATTCTGGAGTGATCTTATTCACCACAGTAACATCTAATTTAGATAAAGGTTCTTTTGGCAAATCAGGAGCTAGTTTATCTAAAAAGGATTGAAAGTCTAAGGTTTGATAAAGTTCAATGAGTTTTTCCTGATCTTTCCCTTGATACAATAAATCTTCTAAAGTAAGTGTGACAGGTGTGTCTTGATTAATGGTGGCTAATTTTTTTGAAAGAAAAGCTTGCTCTTTATCTCTCACTAAATTTTCTTTCATTTTAGAAGCTTTCATTTCGTCTAAATGTTCATAAACCCCTTCTACTGTTTCATAGGAATTCAAAAGACGAATAGCGGTTTTTGGTCCCACACCTGCAACCCCAGGAATATTATCAGAGGTATCTCCTGCTAGGCCTTTTAAATCGATAATTTGTCTTGGAGTCAAACCATTATATTTTTCTTTAATAAATTCTGGAGTATAACTTTCTAGCTCGCTGACTCCTTTTTTTGTCACTAAAACAGTAATGTTTTCTGTGGCTAACTGGGTTAAATCCTTGTCCCCAGAAACGACCACTACAGAAAAACCGTCAGCTTCAGCTTTTTTTGCTAAGGTCCCAATAATATCGTCAGCTTCATAATTTTTCAGCTCATAACTTTTTAAACCTAAAGCTGTCGTTAACTCTTTAATGTAAGGAATTTGTTCTTTAAACTCTCCGGGAGTTTTTTCTCTGCCACCTTTATAGTCAGAAAAATATTCTGTCCGAAATGTTGTTTTTCCAGCATCAAAAGCCACTAGAGCATGGGTAGGCTTTTCTTGTTGGATAATATTTTCCACCATATTGTTAAAAGCATAAATAGCATTTGTATGTAAACCAAAATGATTTTTAAATCGTTCTAAAGAATTGTGCAAGGCAAAAAATGCCCGGTAAGCTACAGAATTGCCATCAATGAGTAATATCTTCTTTTTATTCATAGTCTCTCCTCTTAAAGCTATTTCCTTTATTGTAGCAAAAATTAAGCTAAATGGAAAAAAAGAGGCAAAAAAAGTCTGGCAAAATTGCCAGACTTTCATTTTAAAATTAAAAGGATGATAAAATTTTCGCTTAAAAAAATTCCTAGCCTAAAAGGCATTTTTCTTAAGAGCGAAGGGATTTTTTCAGCTTTTCTTATAAAACATTATGAGTATTTGTTGAAAGCAAATCCTCATAGGCTTTTTCAAATTTTTGAACATCTCCTGCTCCCATAAAAATCATCACACTATCATGATAATCTAATAATGGGGAAACATTTTCCTCTGTAATCACTTGACCGCCTTTAATTACTTTAGCCCCTAAATCTTCAATTTTAACGGCGCCACTTTTTTCTCTTGCAGATGAGAAAATATCGCATAAGTAAACTTTATCCGCTTCATCTAAAGCTTGAGCAAACTCATCTAATAACGCAATAGTTCTAGAGAAAGTATGAGGTTGGAACACAGCAATGACTTCTTTTTCAGGATATTTTTGTCGTGCAGCATCAATGGTTGCTTTAATTTCAGCGGGATGATGAGCATAATCATCTACAATAATCATATCCGCTACTTTCTTTTCAGAAAATCTTCTTTTAACCCCTTTAAAGCTTAACATTTCAGCAGCGACTTCTTTCATATCTAACTTTTCAAAGTACGCTACAGCAATGACACCTAAAGCATTTAAAATATTATGTTTACCAAAAGCAGGTAAAACAAAATGACCAACAAAATCTTTTTTGTGGTAAACATCAAAAGCAGAACCTTCTGTTGTTCTTTCAATATTTGTAGCATAAATATCATCAGTTTCATTTAAACCGTAATAATAAATAGGTGTCTCTGTTTTTAATTTTCTTAAATAAACGTCATCCCCATAAGCAAAAATAGCTTTTTTAACTTGGGTTGCCATCGTTTGAAAAGCATTATACACATCTTCAATACTTGTATAATAATCTGGATGATCAAAATCAATGTTTGTCATAATGGCATAATCAGGAGAATAAGCTAGGAAATGACGACGGTATTCACAGGCTTCAAAAGCAAAAAATTGTGCGCTAGGATCCCCATGACCAGTGCCATCACCAATTAAGTAGCTTGTCTTTGCCACTCCTGTTAATACATGAGCTAAAAGTCCAGTAGTGGAGGTTTTTCCGTGAGAACCTGTGACAGCAATAGAAGTGTAAGGTTCAATGAATTTTCCTAAAAAGTCATGATAACGAATCACTGGAACATCTAGGTGAAAAGCTTCTTGAATTTCTTCGTGAGTATCAGGAAAAGCATTTCCAGCAATCACAATCATTCCTGGTTTAATATTTTCTGCAGCAAAAGGATAAATAGGCACTCCTGCTTTTTCTAAATCTCTTTGAGTAAAGAAATATTTTTCCACGTCAGATCCTTGAACCTTGTAGCCTTTTTCATGTAAGATCATGGCTAATGAACTCATTCCAGATCCTTTAATCCCCACAAAATGGAAAAGATTATTTTTATCAGTGATCATTTCAGCTGTTAGCTCGCTCATTTTATTACCTCTTTTTTCTATTTCAATATTTGTCTTAATTCTTTTGTATTATCATATATTTTATAAATTATTGCAACTAGATTATCTTAATTTTCTTCATAAAAAAAGTAGGATAAAAAAAATCCTACTTTTTATTATTCTTCAAAATAACGATTGAAAAATGGTGTTTGTTCTTCTTGGAAAATGCCCTTTAAGGATTTATCCAAGGCGCTTCTTTTTTTCGGCGTAGAATTAACTTCTAGGGTCTTTTCAGAAGAAACTTCTTCCTCTTTTTTCTCCACTAAACTTTTAGGGATAATTTGCTTTGGTTCTTTTTTAGGTTCTTCAAAAGACCCATCATCTAATAAAGTATAAGATTCCGGCCGTTTAAATAAAGTTTCTTTAATTTCTTCTCGGGAAATTTCCGGTGTTTTCTCATCAGAAATTAAAGAGGCTGGAATATATTTTGGGGTAAAACGAGAATGTCTTGGGGTTTCTTTTCGTTCATTTCTAACAGAAAATTCTCTTTTTTTAGGGGAAGTTGTTCCTTGATTAAACATATTTTTTTCATAAGTACGGCTTTTTAAGCGACTAGTGGAACTACTTGGATGAGCGGTTCTTTTTTGATCTAACACCACATCCACTGCTTCTTCAATTTTTTCTTCGTCTATTTCTTGAACGGTTTCTTCTTTAACCGTGTGACTTTTAGTTTGGGTTAAAATTCC
>CAMJVA010000032.1 GCA_946409145.1 uncultured Enterococcus sp.
TCCTTTATTAGTTCGACCAAGTTTTGTTCTTGGAGGACGAGGAATGCAAATTGTGGATAATATGAATGACCTAAAAAGCTACATGAAAGAAGCGGTAAAAGCTTCTCCAGAACATCCTGTTTTAGTGGACCGGTATTTACAAGGAAAAGAATGTGAAGTGGATGCCATTTGTGATGGGAAAGATGTGTTAATTCCGGGAATTATGGAACATATTGAACGGGCTGGTGTTCATTCAGGAGATTCTATGGCAGTGTATCCAGTACAAACCTTAAGTCAAAAAGTTCAAGACACTATTTGTGATTATACGAAAAAATTAGCTCTTGGTTTAAATTGTATTGGCATGATGAATATTCAATTTGTCATTGTAGATGAAGAGGTTTACGTCATTGAAGTCAATCCTAGAGCTTCTCGAACAGTACCATTTTTAAGTAAAGTGACCGGAATTCCCATGGCGCAAGTAGCAACCCAATGTATTTTAAATGAGTCTCTAGAATCTCAAGGATATAAAGACGGTTTATATCCTAAATCTTCTTTAGTTCATGTGAAAGCACCTGTTTTCTCCTTTACTAAACTAGCGAAAGTTGACTCTTATTTAAGTCCAGAAATGAAATCAACGGGAGAAGTTATGGGAACAGATAAAACTTTAGACAAAGCTTTATATAAAGCTTTTGAAGCCTCTGGTTTGCATCTGCCGCCATTTGGAGCCGCTCTTTTCACTATTTCTGATGACAGTAAAGAAGAAGCATTGGCCTTAGCAAAACGTTTTAAAAATATTGGTTACAGTTTACTAGCAACAAAAGGAACTGGGAAATATTTCACCAAACACGGTTTAACAGTGGAAACAGTAGGAAAAATCGGGGATGAAACACCTTTAACCGTTTTAGATGCTATTGGAAAACAAAAAGTTCAAGTGGTCGTTAACACTATGGATAAAAATCGGGCTAAAGACCACTTAGACGGTTTTTATATTCGAAGAGAAGCCGTGGAACATGGAGTGCCTTTATTTACTTCATTAGACACAGCAAAAGCTATTGTTCAAGTTTTAGAATCACAAAGTTTTACTACAGAAGCTATATAAGAAAGAAGGGAGCTTTTAAATGAGCCAGGAATTATTGACTGTTTTAAAACAAGAAGAAATTGCCCCAAATATTTTTGAACTAATTTTAAAAGGAAAAATGACCAAAGAAATAAAAAATCCAGGACAATTTCTTCATCTCCTGGTTCCACGAGCTGACCTATTATTACGTCGTCCCATTAGTATTTGCGATTATGATAATGAAGCTGAAACCATGACATTACTTTATCGCATTGAAGGAGATGGAACGAAGAGTTTAACTGATTTAAAAGAAAATGACAAAATAAGTACATTAGGTCCTTTAGGTAACGGGTTTAACATTAGTGAGATTAAAAAAAATGATGTTGTCTATCTTATTGGAGGAGGCATTGGTATTCCTCCTTTATATGGATTAGCTAAAGAATGTGTGAAAAAAGGGGCCATTGTTCATAGTTTTCTAGGTTTTCAAAAGCAGGCTAATAGCTATTATGTGGAGAAATTCCAAGAAATTTCCACGCTACATTTAACAAGTGACGACGGTTCTCTTGGGGAAAAGGGATTGGTTTTAGATCCTTTAAAAAACTTTCCAAGACCTGATGCCTTATATGCTTGTGGTCCTAATGGCATGTTAAAAACTTTAGATACCTTATATTTTGATCATCCTAGAGCTTTTTTATCCTTAGAAAGCCGCATGGCTTGCGGTATTGGAGCTTGTTACGGCTGTATTGTTCAAGATAAGAAAAATCCGACAAAAAATAAAAAAGTCTGTGATGAAGGTCCAGTTTTTCAGACAAACGAGGTGGTTTTATGAGTTTAAAAGTCAATTTGCCTGGTTTAACCTTAAAAAATCCTGTCATGCCTGCTAGTGGCTGTTTTGGTTTTGGGGAAGAGTATGCTAATTATTACGATTTAGATTTACTAGGAGCTATTATTGTAAAAGCAGTCACTCCAAAGGAAAAATATGGCAATCCTATGCCAAGAATTGCTGAAACACCTTCTGGAATGTTAAATGCTATTGGCTTACAAAATCCAGGTCTTGAGGTTATTTTAGAAAAGAAACTTCCGTGGTTAAAAAAAGAATTTCCTAATTTACCTGTTATTGCCAATGTAGCAGGAAGTATAGAAGAAGACTATGTGGTAGTTTGTGAGCAGATTTCAAAAGCAAAAAATGTTAAAGCTATTGAATTAAATATTTCTTGTCCTAATGTAAAACATGGGGGGATTGCTTTTGGAACTAATCCAGAAGTGGCTTATAGTTTAACCAAAGCTTGTAAAAAAGTAACGGATTTACCTATTTATGTAAAATTATCCCCTAATGTCACGGATATTACCCCCATTGCCAAAGCCGTGGAAGATGCAGGGGCAGATGGTTTTTCTATGATTAACACCTTACTTGGAATGCGCATTGATTTAAAAAGTCGTAAACCACTTTTAGCCAACTCAACTGGAGGATTATCAGGACCTGCTATTAAGCCAGTGGCAATTCGTTTGATTCACCAAGTGGCTCAAATATCAACCTTACCGATTATTGGTATGGGAGGCATTGCCACAACAGAGGACATTTTAGAAATGTATATGGCAGGCGCTAGCGCTGTGGCCATTGGGACTATGAATTTCACTAATCCTATGATCTGTAAAGAATTAATTGAGCAGTTACCGAAAACTTTAGAAAAATATCATATTTCATCTTTGGAAGACTTAATCAAAGAAGTGAGGGAAAATCGATGAAAGAAAAAAGACCTATTATTGCTTTAGATTTTCCAGATAAAGCTGCTGTATTTAATTTTTTAGGACAATTTCCAGCAGATGAAAAACTCTTTGTGAAAGTGGGCATGGAATTATTTTTTAAAGAAGGCCCACAAATGGTTACGGAACTTAAAAAGAAAAATTATGATATTTTTCTGGATTTAAAAGCACACGATATTCCTAATACTGTATATAAAGCTATGAAAAGCTTGGCTCAATTAGAAATTAACTTAACGAATGTTCATGCTGCTGGTGGAGAAGAAATGATGAAAGCGGCTCTTTTAGGACTTTCAGAGGGAGTAAAAACCCCAGCAAAATTACTAGCTGTTACTCAACTTACGTCAACAAGTGAAGAAAAAATGCAGCAAGAACAATTAATTAAAACGAGTTTAGAAAATTCCGTGTTAAATTATGCGAAACTAGCCCAAAATGCTGGACTTTATGGAGTAGTTTGCTCCGCTTTAGAAGCGAAAAAAATTCATGAACACACCTCTTTCGCTTTTAAATGTCTTACTCCAGGGATTCGTTTAGAAAAAAATGACTTAGGGGACCAAAAAAGAGTCGTTACCCCAAGAAAAGCTCATGAACTCACGAGTGATTTTATTGTTTGTGGTCGACCGATTACCCAAAGTCCTACCCCTTTTGCTAGTTACTTAGAAATAAAAAATGAATGGAGCGCATTAATTTGAAAACAATTGCTAAAGATTTATTAGAGATTAAAGCAGTCTATTTGTCCCCAAAGGAACCTTTCACTTGGGCTTCTGGATTAAAATCGCCTATTTATTGTGATAACCGAGTGACTTTAAGTTTTCCAAAAGTCAGAAGAGAAATTGGGGTAAATTTAGCGAAAATTATCAAAGAAAACTTTCCAGAAGTAGAAGTCATTGCAGGAACTGCTACAGCGGGTATTCCTCATGCAGCTATTGTAGCGGAAATTTTAGAACTTCCTATGATTTATGTGCGCTCAAAACCAAAAGATCATGGAAAAGGCAATCAAATTGAAGGACAACTTTTAAAAAAGCAAAAAGTTGTCCTCATTGATGATTTAATTTCCACTGGAGGCTCTGTTTTAGAGGCGTGCGCCGCTGTGGAAAAAGCAGAAGGGGAAGTTTTAGGTGTTGCCGGAATTTTTTCCTATGAACTCCCTAAAGGAAAAGAAAATTTTGCCAAAGAAAACATTCCTCTTGTGACCTTAACTAACTACAGTGAATTATTAACTGTTGCTATGGAAACTGATTATATTACAGAAGATCAGTTGGTTTTATTAAGTGAGTGGCGGAAAGATCCTAAAGGGTGGTCTGATCATTTTACCGAAAAATAATTAAGCAAGAATTTTTTTTAATTCATAAAGCAAAAAAAGACGATTCTTTTTCCTTATATTTAGGAAAAGAACCGTCTTTTAATCGTCATTTTTAGTGAAAAGGACAAGTGGTAAACATTTTTTAATCTGCTTTAAGTTGTTTGACTAAATTTTCTTTTGGAGTAACATACAAGGTATTTTGGTTTTCATAAATTACATAGCCTGGTTTTGCTCCATTGGGTTTATGAATGTATTTTACTTTTACATAATCAACGGGAACGTTAGCCGAATGGCGATATTTAGAAAAGAACGCCGCAATTTCTGCGGCCTCATTTAAAGTAGTCTCACTAGGATTGTTATCTTTAATAATCACATGACTTCCAGGAATATTTTTTACATGGAGCCAAGTATCTGTTTTACGAGCTATTTTTAAAGTAAGCTGATCATTTTGTAAATTATTTCGCCCAACTAAAATAGTCGTTCCATCACTAGAGGTAAATGTTTGAAAAGTTTCTTTTGTTTCTTTTCTTTTTTTCTTATTTTTCACTGGTTTCAAATAACCAGTAGCAATGAGTTCTTCTTTAATGCCATTCATTTCTAAAGGAGAAGCCAAGGCCAGTTGGTCTAGTACCGACTCAATATATAAAATATCTTGTTTTGTTTCCTTAATTTGTTCGGTCACAATTTTAACAGCATTCTTTGCTTTTTGGTATTTTTGAAAATATTTTTGGGCATTTTGGTTAGGGGACAAGTCCACTCGTAAAGGAATGGACAAAGGGGCGTCTTCTTCATAGTAATTATTTAAAGTAACAGAAGATTTTCCTTTTGGAACTAAGTGTAAGAAAGTAGTAAGGAGTTCGCCTTTTCGTCGATAATCTTCTGCATTTTCTGTTTCTTTTAAAGTTTTTTCTAATTTTAGTAATTTTTTTTGATTTTTCTTATGTTCATTTTGCATTTTACTAATTAAAACCGTTCCTAGTTGTTTCACCCGATCTTTTTGAGCTTTATCTTGGTAAAAATTATCTAAAAGTTCACTTAGACTATTAAAAGTCCTCCCATTTTCTAAAGACATATAAGGAATAGGTGTGAAAAATTCTTTCCCATTTTTTTCAGCTAAAGTTCCTTTAGGAGTGTTTAAACTGGCAAAAAATTCTCTCCAAGTTTTGAGCTTATTTTGTTCATTTTTCTTTAAACGGAAACTTAATTCTTCTGCTGTATCAAAACCCATGCCTTGAAAATGTTGCTGAATAGTTTTTTGGGTTAATTCTTGCTGATTTAAGAATTGAAATAAAGCTTCATCATCCACAGTAAAAGGATTTTTCACTTCTTGTACAGGAGGACGTTGATAACTTACTCCTGGTAACAAAAGACGATAAGTATTTTGACTAGGACCTACGTGTTTAATAGCATCTAAAATAAGACCTGTTTTTTGGTTCATTAGTAAAATAGTAGAGTGTCTACCCATGAGTTCGACAATTAATACTAGATTTTCTAAATCGCCTAATTCATTACGTTTACTAAAGTGAAAATGAATCACCCGGTCATTTTCCATTTGCTCAATTTTTTCTAAAATACCGCCTTCGAGATATTTTCTTAGCATCATAGCAAAGTTAGGCGGATTAGTGGGATTTTCGTAAGGAATTTCTGTTAATTGCACTCGAGCATAAGTAGGGTGAGCAGAGAGTAATAATTTATGATTTTTTCGTTGACTCCGAATAACTAAAATAACTTCCATATCGTAAGGTTGTTGAATTTTACTCAGGCGACCGCCTGTTAAAAGCTGATTTAATTCATGGACCATACTATGGGTAAAAACGCCGTCAAATGACATTTTATCCCTCCTTTTCACTTATTATAACAAATAAAAAGAGGGAGGGGGACATAAGTATCCCACTCCCAGATATTTTAAATGATTTATTCTTCAGAAATTTTTTGTGCTAAGTCTAAAATTAAGGATTCCATTAATTCATTGGCTTCTTTTGGCAAAGCATGGTAGCCATTGGAATCTTGTTTTTTCTCATTAATAAATGAAAGACGAGCTACAAGACGTTCTTTAATTTTGTTTAAGTAACCAACATCATGGAAATCAACAGGATGATTTTCCAAAGGTAAATAACTTAAGCGTTTCACTGGACCAAAGTCTTTAAATTCAGCTGTATTTTTAATAATCGCATCAATGGCTCCTAAGGTATCTTTTGGAGTTACTTTTCTTCCATTGAAAAAGCCAGTATTTAAAATGTAGCAAGCAACCCCTTGATTAAAGAGATCTTTAAAGGCGCTATAATCTTCTCCTAAAGGATAAGAGCGGAAAGGATTAGCGAAAGGTTCCATCACTAATTGATCTAAGTTACCAGAAACATTTTCAGCAGTGGAACGTTTTGTTGCTAGTGTTACCCCAAATAAAGTGGCTAAATCCGGATCAGAAATTTTCACTAAAGGAGGTAGAGAATCGTCTTTCATAATCCAGAAAATCGCATCAATTTTTTCTGGTAAAAAGTCAACTCTATTTTCGGTTAAATAGCGAGATTTCACTGTTCGTCCGTTGCCGTTTCGAATGTCTTCTGTGACTAAAACTTTTTGGTTGTTATGGTCTAAAGTGACACCAACATTTTGAACCGTTAAGAAATATTTTACAGCATCAGAATCCATAGGGTAATCTTGCGTTTTATCAAAATAGGATGGTTCTAAAGCAGTAGTGGAGCCGGAACTTTTGTTAATAACAAACGCGTCATCATGTAAAACTTTCACTGGAATATCTGCATCTTGATGTTTAGCCAAAGTAATAGTTGATTTTCCAGAACCAGAAAGACCAAAAGCCGCCATGGTAAATTTCTTATCCCCAAGGTCATATTGTTTCATTCCACCGTGACAAGCGACAAAATTATTTCGGTGAGCCGTTGCCCAAGCTAAGGTTAAAGTTGCTTTTTTTAATTCACCAAAATATCTTAAGCCTAAAATAGCGGCCACATTATGTTTGGGATCAAATAAAGCCAAGCCATCAGGAAAATCTGGATGACGCCAATCAGGATTAGCGTATAAATAAAGATCATTTTCTGCTAAAGGCGCAGATTTTTCGTACTCTTTATTAACTTCTTCAGTTAAAACTTGGAAGTTTAACATCCAGGAATAGAAATTATTTTCGTAGCCTTCTGCTAAACAAAGATGAGCTTTCACAGAAAAATCTTCAGAAAGACCCACAATCGTTGTTCCTTTATAGAAAGTTTTATCTTGTCCGTTAAAGATAGCTTCTCTTAAAATTCCAGCGTAATAGTTTTCGTCAACACCAGGTTCCCCGATAATTCTTCTCGCCTTAGCTGTTCGACCAAAAATTTTACCATCGTTACTTACTAATACCTTAGCATCATCAGGTAAACCTAACTCTTTCGTGTGAGCTACAGGTAAATCTGTTACAATGGTGTTTTTTGCCTCCTTAGCTAAATTATATGCGGTAGTTAGGTCAGGAATTTCACGCACGTTGTTGCCATAAAAAGCGCTTTCTACTGTTACTTTAATCGGTGACAATAGAGTGTTGCTTTTTTTCAACTCACTGCGGGAAAATTGTCCAACTGTTGTCATAGAAAAGCCTCCCTAAATAAAATGAATTTTTGTTACATTAATTCTAACACGAGTTTTTTTTTTCACCAAGAAATTGCTGTTTTTTTTACTGTTCTTTTTAAATCACAGCTGCTCTTTAATTTCCTTTATTTAAAATGTTTTTTACAAAATCTTTCCTTGTTTTTGCTTAGTTTTCTTGTTACCATTAAGAAAAAAGAAGTGAGGATATAACGGTGGTAGAAAGAATAAAAACGTGGGCAAAGGACAATTTTTCTGAGATTAAAAAATTTACAACAAGACAATGGCAGATTTTAATTGGTACTGTTTTAGGAAGTGTCTTAGTCTTAATTGCTTTTTTTATTTTTGTGCCCCAAGTCCAACAAACAATTCGTAATGACCAAGTAAAATCAGTGGTTTTTCCCGAAATAAAGCAAAAGAAAGTCAGCTTTTTAACCAATGACCAAATGAAAAAAACTTTAGCTGATCACAAGCAAATAACCATTTTTTATTTACCAACGAATAGTCATTACGTAAATGAAGTAAAAAAAATCTTACAAGATAAAAAAGTAACCACTTTAAATGAAGGCATTTATGCTTATCCAATGGTTTATAACACGGGAAAAGAAAGTAAAACGTATGAAATTGATTATGCATATCCAACAGCCGTTTATTATGAAAATGGCAAAGAAGAAAATCGTTTAGAAATAAAAAAAGAAAGTCAATTGGCGACTTTAATTGATGATTTAAATGCCTTACCTATGGAAAATATTAAATTATTATCTAAATTTTAAACTCCCTAATTTAGGGAGTTTTTTTCTTAAATTCATTTATTTTTCAATAAATTCTTAAGCCTTGGGATAATTATAGTTAAAAAAAAGTTTTCTGTTATAATTTATCCTGTAAGTCAATTTAGAAAAGAAGGTGTCCCATGGTTAGAAATAAACCGGAAATCTATTTAGAAGATCATCCTTTAAAGCATTTTGCAAAAGGTAAAATGGAGAAAATTCTATTGTTAACTAGTGAAAATGTTGGGGCAATTTACTTAAAGCCCATAGAAGATTTTTTTAGATTTAAAGGACTTTTTGTCGTTCCTTATATTGTTTCTACAAAAGAAAATAATCAAGCTTTTAAGCATTTATCTAAAATTTATGAAACCTTAAGTGTTAATCATTTTGAAAAAACAGATGGTATTGTGGCTCTTGGGGGAATGTCTTTACAAGAAATAGCTGGCTTTACAGCTGGAAGTTATTTAGGAGGATTGTCCTTTTTTTCTTTGCCAACGTCTTATTTAAGTCAACTAGTTCTCTTAAATAAAAGCCATTTTTCGTTGAATTTTCAAAAAAGAGAAGAGCTCTCTTTAAGTTATACTCCCAATGCTGTTTACCTTGAACCTTATTTTTTAGAGACTTTAGAGAAAAATCAGCTAAAAAACGGATATGCTTATGTTGCTTTACAAATACTGAGTTATGATTTTTTAGCAAAAAAAGTAGAGACACACACTCCCTCTAGTCAAAGAGAATGGGTAGCTCTTTTTAAAAATTTATGTCTTCCTCCTTCAACACTTCAAGTCAATAATTTGTATCAAGGACTCAATTTAGTAGAATTACCAGGAACGTTTACTTATTGGGAGACAGTAGCCATTTATTTAAAAAAATTAACTTTCGAAACAGAAAAAAGAGGTTTAAGTGAAAAAGGAACCTTAGAAAAAGTAGCAGAAGTTTTAGCTGATTTTTCTTTAGAATGTTCTTTACCAGAAAATTTAGTTGAAAATGGAGAGTATGGTGATGCTCCAATGTCTCTTGATTTTTTAAAAAGAATCGGAGAAATCTCCTCTTTTGAGCTAACCAGAAGTGCTTTTCAACAATGGTTTTATTAGGAGGTAGTATGAGTAATAAAAATTCATCTCATTTAACGAGAAAAGAGTATCAAGCTTTAAAAGAAAAAGAACGTCAAAAAACAGATACTAATGACGATCAACTTCACTATTCTTACACGAGAAGAAGTAAATTAGAAGAGGATAATTCTTATTCTTCAGCAGAAGATTTTTACGAGGATTCTTATGAAGAAGAAAGAAATAGAAGTTACGAAAGTCCCACACGTCCGACCTATGAAAAAGGAAATCAGCAAAAAAAAGGAAATAAGAAAAGACCAAGTAAAAAGTATCAACAACCCAAAGGAAAAGTTCCAAAGGTTAAAAAACAGAAAAAACATCACTTTTTAAGAAATTTACTGCTCATTTTATTAGTTATAAGTGGACTAATCTTCTGGCGTTACGGGGCAGGAGTTAAAGAAGCAAAAAAGGCCATGAACGGAGAAAAAGCACCTGTTGAAACGTTTAATGGAGTAACCAGTAGTGATGGGTCCACCAATATTTTACTTGTAGGTTCTGATCAACGTCCAAGTGAAAACGTTCCTTCAAGAAGTGACACGGTGATGATTTTACATTTAGCCAAAGGACAAAAACAACCGAAACTTCTTTCCATTATGAGAGATACTTACGTGGAGATTCCAGGATATGGAAATAATAAAATCAATGCAGCCTATGCTTTTGGTGGAGCCGAGTTATTGCGTCAAACTATTAAAAATAACTTTGATATTGATTTAAAATATTATCTCCGTGTGGATTTTCAATCTTTTGAAGATGTGATTGATGTGTTATATCCTAAGGGCGTTTTTATTGACGCAGAAAAAGAAATTAATTTAGATGGAGTAACGATTACAAAAGGACCCCAAAACATGAATGGACATGTGTTGTTGCAATATGCACGCTTTAGAAAAGATGAAGAAGGGGATTTTGGTCGAGTGAGACGGCAACAGCAAGTCATTAATGCTCTCATTGCTCAAGGAAAAAATCCTTTAACGCTACTGCACTTGCCAAAAGCCATGGGAGCGGCTATGACCTATACTTCCACGGATTTATCCATTTTTTATGGGGCTTTTCAAGGAATGAATTACTTAATAAAAGGAGCCAGTGGGGTGGATCGCCTCACTATTCCAGTGGATGGCTCTTGGAGTTATGGAAATTATGCTGAGGCAGGTAGTGTTATTCAAATCGACTTTGCTAAAAATAAAGAGGCTATTAATCAATTTTTTAACTCATAAAAATTATTATAAAACCACAAGAAAATCACTTTAAGGCGGTTTTCTTGTGGTTTCATTTATGCTAAGATAATGATATTGTAGATTAAATGCCGAAATGAGGATTTCTCAAAATGAAAACTGCTATTATTACTGATTCAACGGCCTATTTACCAGATACTGTGAAAAATGATCCTTATCTTTCTATTATTTCCATTCCTGTTATTTTAGACGGAAAAATTTTAAATGAGGGCGTTGATGTTTTTGCTGACGAATATTACGACTTATTAAAGAAAAGCGTGGATTTTCCTAAAACGAGTCAACCAGCTATTGGTGAAGTGATTTCTTTATTACATCATTTAAAAAATGAAGCCTTTGACAATGTGATTATTATTACTTTATCTAGTGGCATTTCTGGTTACTTCTCCACTGTCAATGCTATTTCTGATGAAGTTAGTGGGCTAAAAGTTTGGCCATTTGATTCTTTAATTACTAGTGTGCCAATGGGAACAATGGTGGAAGTAGCTCTTGATTTGGCTAAAAAAAATGTATCTCCAGAAGAAATTATGAAGAAGTTAGAAGAAATTAGAGCTGAAATGAAAGCGTATATGATTGTGGATGATTTAAATCATCTCGTTCGTGGAGGCCGATTAACTAACGGGGCTGCTTTAATTGGTGGCTTACTAAAAATCAAACCAGTTTTGACCTTTGAAGAGGGAAAAATTGTTGTAGCTGAAAAAA
>CAMJVA010000033.1 GCA_946409145.1 uncultured Enterococcus sp.
ATATTTACTTAATCATTTAAAAGAATTTCGTTACTTGGAACGGTAATCTCATTACCGTATTTATTTTTTAAAGCGGTTTTTAATAGGCGAATGGCAAGAACGGGATTTCTAGCTAAAATAGGGCCGTGGAAGTAAGTGCCGAACACATTTTTATACACAACACCTTCTGTATTATCTTCTCCGTTATTTCCTTTTCCCATAACCACTTGTCCCAGGGCTTTTTCATTTTTACCTAAGAAGGTACGACCGTTGTGATTTTCAAAACCATAATAAGTTTCGTTAAACTCAGGATTGTAAATTTCTGTATCTCCAATGAAACGATTATTTTCTTGGCTTAAAGTGTAATGATCAAGAGCAGAAATTCCGGAAATTTTTTCTCCGTGAGCGCCCATATAATAATGGCCTAGTAATTGGTAACCGCCACACACTGCTAAAATAACTCCGCCATTTTCAATATAGTTGGTTAGATTTTCTTTTTTATTTTGAATATCTTCTGAGACAATCACTTGTTCAAAGTCTTGACCTCCACCAAAAAAGACTAAATCATATTTATTTTCATCAAAATCTTGGTGAATAGAGAGAACTTCTGAAGTTAAATCAATGCCCATTTTTTTTGCATAATATTTTAACATGAGCATATTGCCATTATCACCATAAGTGTTTAACAAATTTCCATACAAATGACAAAGGGAAAGAGAATAGTGAGGAGTATTAGTCATGGTTCATTCCTCCTTTAATAATACCTTCTTGGGCAAGTAATTTTCTAAATTGTAAGACTGCCGTGTAGGTAGCTAAAATGTAAACATGATCTGTTGGTAATTTTTTAATTTCTGTAATAACGTCTTTTAAGTCAGCGACTTCCGCGATTTTTTCTTTAGAAATTCCAGCGACTTTAAAGCGTAAGACCATATCTTTATGACGATCTCCTCCAGCAATGACTTTTGGAATAGACATATGGGCAAATTCTTCGTGATTCCCATCCCAAATCCAAGAAACGTCAATGCCGTCTGCTGGATTAGCATTTAGTAAAGAAACTAAAGAGAAGGGATCTGGATCTAAACCAATTAAGTCAATGACTTGATTTAACCCCACAGGATTTTTGACTAAAATCAAGGTACAAGTTTTATTTCCAATGGTAATGGTTTCTTGTCGTCCAAAGATTTTTTCGTTATAGGCGAGACCTTGTTTAATTTTTTCTGGGGAGACCCCATACATTTCTCCGACACTTGTGGCAGCTAAGGCATTATAAATATTGTACATTCCTCCAACAGGTAGGTGGTAGTTGGTGCCATCAATGGTGAAATCAGAGGAAACATTGTCCATGTGAGTAATTTCAGTTAAGGCATAATTTAACTCTGGACGTTTGAAGCCACAGTTAGGGCAATAATATTTCCCTAAATTTCCGTAAGTAATCATTTTATAATGTAATAAATGATGACAATTAGGACACAAAATACCGTCAGTATTATAATGAGGCATTTGCTCTTCGTCGGCTTTGTGATCAAATCCATAATAAAGTCGCGGATTTTTCGTAGGAACAGAATTAAAAATTGGAGAGTCCCCATTGGCTAAAATTTTTCCTGTGGGAGATTTTTGTGCACCTTCTACAATCATGCGATAGGTGGTATAAATTTCTCCGTAGCGATCCATTTGATCGCGAAAAATATTGGTGAATACAAAAAGTTGCGGTTTAATAAACTCCGTGACTTTGCTTAAGGAAGCTTCGTCGATTTCTAAAACGGCGAATTTTTTTCCTGGATGTTTTTTCGCTGATAAAAAAGTTGAGACAATCCCTTGAACCATGTTGGCTCCTGTGGGATTGGTTAAAACATTATCGTATTCTTGTTTTAAAATATTCACCGTTAGTGCTGTGGTTAAAGTTTTTCCGTTGGTTCCAGTGACCACGACCACTTCATAATCTTTGGCTAAGGTATCTAAAATATTTGGATCAATTTTTAAGGCTAGTTTTCCTGGATAAGAAGAACCGCCTTTTAAAAATGTATGTAAAAACCACTGGGAACTTTTTCCAACAAAGGTGGCCAGTCCGCTTTTGAAACTCATGATTTTCCCCCTAATCCTTCTTAAAATCTCTCTTATTCTACCATAAGGAAGAAAAAAATTTAATATGTTTCGCTTTTTTAAAGATAATTCCTGTGATTTTTTCTTTTAAAAGTATAAGAAAAGGCTTTCTTTTGCGTCAAAATGGGATTTTTGTTAATCTTAAATTAACATAAAGGAAAGGAAGAGTGCCATGGTTAAATTATTAATTGTTTATTATAGTTCAACTGGAACCAACGCTAAAATGGCAGAATTTGCTAAAGAAGTGGGAGTTAATTTTGGAGCGGAAGTGAAAGTGAGAAAAGTTCATGAACTTGCTCCTGATGTGGCGATTGATTCCAATCCACTTTGGCGGGAGACAGTAGAGAAAACAAAAGATGTGAAAGAAGCTAGCAGTGAAGATTTAGTTTGGGCAGATGCGATTATTTTTTCTGCGCCATCGCGCTTTGGCGTCATGCCTTCTCAAATGAAACAATTTTTAGATTTACAGGGAGGACCTTGGTCAAAAGGACAATTAGCTAATAAATTTGTCACAGCCTTTACTTCCGCTCAAAATCCTCACGGTGGACAAGAAATGGTGATTCAAAGTATTTATACAGTGATGCAACACTGGGGAGCGATTATTGTTCCAGCAGGTTATTTAGATGGAGCAACATTTGCTGCTGGAGGAAATCCTTATGGCACCAGTGCCAGTGTTTCAGGTGAAGGTGTTATGGCACAAGAAGAAGAAATCAAAGGTGCCATTGATTTTCAAACGAGACGTTTGTTAGAAATCACTAAAAAATATTTAGGGGAATAATAGGACTAAAAGAAGCTGGAAGAAAAGATTTCTTCTGGCTTTTTTTGTAGAACACTTTTTCTTAAGGAGGACAGGTGAAGATGTCAGCAGAACTAGCCATGTATTCTGGGTTAATCTTTTATCCCATTTGTTTAATTGGTTTTGTAATAATTGTTATTTCCCTTATTAGAATAGCCGTGAGTTTAAACCAAATAAAGAATTGCAAAATCATTTTAAAAGAGAAGAGAACAAATAAATAAAAGACCTAAAACAGCAAAAGCGTGTTTTAGGTCTTTTTATTTTTTTATCGATTCAAGTCATGAAGGTATTGCCATGGTCCCATATTTAATAAGCCGAGAATAAAGAGAATGAGCACAATTCCCAAAAGGACGAACCATAAAATATTTGACCATTGACCAAAACGTAAAGCTAAAATTGGATTAGCGAAAATTCTATCCCATTTTCTCTTACGATAGATGCCAGGTTTTCTGTTTACTTTTTCTTTCAGTTGAGGAATGTCTTTGAAACAATCGAGTAATTCAGCAGCTTCTTTAGGAGAAAAAATTTCTTCAATGTAATGACCATCTGCAAAAATATCTAATAAGTAAAAAGTATTGCCGCCGTTTTTAGCCATTTCTAATACTTTTGGCTCAGTGGAGCGCATATTAAACATTCCAATGCGATATGCCATTAGGTGAACATTTTCAATTTTTTCGTAAGGATAAGTATAGTAAAGTCCTTCTTCTAAATATTCAATGACTGTTAAAAAAATGACTTGTTTAGTGGTGAACATTAAAAGTCGATTGCCTCTTAAACTTTTAAAAAGGGCAGCATATTCTTTGGCTTTAGGTTTTCTAACATAATTCATCCCTAAATACCCGGTACTTAAAACAGCAGAGTTTTTTTCATTGGTTAAAGGAAAAGCTCCTAAGATTTCTTCCTCGCCTAATTCTTCTTCTAGGTCTTTTTTTAACTCTTCTAGGAAAATATACTGAGCACTTTTTTCAAAGGTAATGTGAGTTGGCTTTTTTTCTAAAGCGGCTTTATTTTCCGTGAAAGGATTCTTTTGGTAAAACATTTACAATTCCTCCTTTTTTAATTTCTTTTTTAAAATTTTTCGCCCTCTAGATAAATGGTTAAAAATTTTCGTTTCTTTTTGCCCTAAATCAGCAGCAATTTCTTTAACGGAATCTTCATAGTAATAAAAACGCAGGAAAATTTCTTGATCAAAAGGAGACAAATAACCCAATAAGGCAAGAAATTGTTCCTTTTCTAAAAAGTTGTTTTCAATAGGTAGCTCCTGAGCTAACTCTTGAATAGAAAGATTTCCTTGGTTCTTTTTTTCTTTTCTGAGATGGTCATAAGAGAGATTTTTGGCTAAAACTTCTAGCCAAGTTTTTAAACTGGCTTTTTCAGGATTAAAAAGGGCGATTTGTTCCCAGACTTTAAAGTACAGTTGATTTTCTAAATCACCAATTTGTGACATGTCACTGGCGGAAAAGAACGTTAAAAAGGTTTGATGCACGTGATTACTGTAAGTTTCAATTAAAAGTTCTAAACCAGAAAAATCTTTTAGCAGAATTTTTTTGACGATTTCTTCTTCTTGGGTCAAAATGACACCTCCTTTGGAATGTTTATTAAGCCGCGTCTTTTTTCTTCTCATTACCTTATACGTTGAAACTTTGTAAAATCTATCAATAAAAAATATTTTTCAAAAAAAGAAGTTCTCCGTGCTACAATGAATAAAATGCCTAAGGAGGACTTATGAGAAAAAAGGAGAAAAAAAGGACCTATACGTTTAAAAATTTTATGAACTTGATTTATTCAGTGACTAAAAGAAAAGGACTCTTTGTAATAGGACTTTTATTGAGTCTTTTTTCTAGTGTGGCTACTTTAATTGTACCCCAGTTAACGAAAAATTTAATCGACACAAGTCAATTAGCTAAAATAGATCGAAAACTTTTACTTGTTTTACTGGGAGCTTTTTTACTTCAATTATTATTTGGAACTTTAAGTGGTTTCATTTTGCGTTTTGTAGGAGAGTCCACTGTCAAAGCTTTACGGGAAAAGCTCTGGGATCATTTACTAGTATTACCAGTGAGTTATTATGACGAGCATAAATCAGGGGAGACGACTTCCCGACTTTTAAACGACACTAATGTAGTAACCAATCTAGTAGCTCAACAATTTCCAGGAACTATTTCTGGTTTATTACAATTAATTGGAGCCTTAGTGATTTTATTTTTAATGGACTGGCAAATGGCGGCGATGATTTTTATTGGGGTGCCTGTATTAGTGTTACTGATGTTACCTATTGGAAAAATTATGGCAAAACTAGGCCGACAATTACAAAAAGCCACGGGGGATTTTTCAGGGGATGTTACTGAAAAATTAGGAGAAATTCGCTTAATCAAAGCCAGTAACGGTGAAAACTTTGAGAAAAATCGAGGGCAAGAACACTTAAACAAAATTTTTCAAATTAGTATTAAAGACGCGAAAGTTTCTGCTTTTTTACAGCCAATTATGATGACTGCCATGTTAGGCATGTTTGTGGGACTCTTAGGTTATGGGGCTATTCGGGTGAAAGCAGGGACTTTATCCAGTGGTTCTTTAGTGGCTTTTTTATTATATTTAGTCAATGTGATTTCTCCAGTGGCGACCTTTGCTATGCTTTTTGCCCAAGTGCAACGGGCGATGGGGGCAACAGAGCGCTTAGACCAAATTTTAAATGAAAAAAAAGAAGTACAAGACACTGGGTTAGATATTTCGGTGAAAGGGTTAGAAATTTCTGCGGAAAATATTTATTTTTCCTATGAAAAAGAGCAAGAAGTCCTAACCGATGTATCTTTTACAGCTAGCCTTAATAAAATTATTGCCTTTGTGGGACCTTCAGGAAGTGGAAAGTCGACGATTTTTTCTTTACTTGAAGGATTTTATGAACCAGATAAAGGAAAAATTAAAGTAGGAGAATATGATTTAAAAGAAATTAAACTAACTACTTGGCGAAAACAAATTGGTTTTGTTTCCCAAGACAGTGGAGTTTTAGCGGGGACAATTAAAGATAATTTAAATTACGGCTTAGAGCATCCCTTACCGGAAGAACGTTTATGGGAAGGACTGAATATGGCTTTTGCCAAAGATTTTGTCCAAAATTTTCCAGAACAATTAGAAACACAAATTGGGGAACGGGGAGTGAAACTTTCTGGAGGACAACGACAACGCTTAGCCATTGCTCGGGCTTTTTTACGGGATCCAGAAGTCTTAATGTTAGATGAAGCAACAGCCAGTCTTGACTCAAAATCAGAAGAGCAAGTGCAAAAAGCTTTAGACCAGTTAATGAAAGGACGAACAACTTTTGTTATTGCCCATCGTCTTTCTACTATTGTTCACGCTGACTGTATTTATTTTGTAGAAAATGGCCATATTACAGGTTCTGGCACTCACCAAGAACTACTAAAAACTCACTTATTGTATCAAGAATATGTTAAGGAACAAATTTTAGAATAAAAAAGAAGGATGTCGTAAAAGTTGCGACACCCTTCTTTTTTTTAGAAAGTAGGAACGTGAGGTTCCATGACTGTTTGTGTAAAAATTATTTTTTTTCTTGATCCCGTTGGTCGTGGTTTAAGTCTACTAATTCATTGACTAAAGCCATTTTCTTTAAAATCGTCGTACAAATATGATCCAGTTGAGAATCTTTGCGGTAATCGGCTTTAGCAATAAAGTCTACCCGACGATCGAGCAAAAGATTTTTTACATGGTCTTTGTCTGTATAGACACCAATGGATTGCCCACCGTTATTTTTTACTAATTTCATACAAGGAACATCAGTGAGACCGTCTCCTAAATAAATCATATTCCGAAAAGGAATACGCCGATTGCGGTCTTCTACAAATTCATTTAAGGCTTCGTCTTCAGTCATTTCTAAAATTCCTTTATTAATTCGGAAAAGAAATTGGGTTTTATTAGTGTAATTCACTGTTAAAGCCGGCCAATCGGCACAACCATTTTCATCATAGTGAAACTCACAAGCGTAGATTTTTTTAAATTCTTTATGGATTTCCGTACCTTCAATAATTTCTGTCAGACCACTGGAAATAATATAGTGTTCAATTTGTAAGCCTAATTCTTCTCCTAAGGTATTCATCCGAGTGAACCAATCTTTCACTCCAGGAAACAATTCCACGTCTTTTCCATTGTCCACAAAATTAGACCGTTGAATAGGTAAATTTTTGGCAGTGGCAGATTTAATCATGTAGTACATGTAAGAAATAATTCGTTCCATATTTTCTGTTTTAGACATTTTTTCTACTTCTGCCCAAAAAGTTTTAGCGTCCACTCCAAGTCCTGGAATGAAAGAATATTCTTGCATATCTTTGGTACATAAGGTTCGATCAAAATCATACATAAAAGCGATAATTGGTTTTTTCACAGGAACACATCCTTTTTAATTTATTTGAAAAATAGGGACTAGTTGTTTATTTTTGAAAGAAAATTTTTTAACCAGTAATGACTTTTTCCACTGGATAGGAATAATTCAAATCTCTAGTTTCTTTTGGAATGAATAAAAGTAAGGTATAAAGCATTCCCACTCGTCCAATCAGCATGAGAAGAGAAATGACCAGTTTTCCTGTCACGCTTAAACTTCCTGTAATTCCTAAAGAAAGCCCCGTGGTTCCAAAAGCTGAAGCCACTTCTAAAACTAAAGCAATAAAGGGTAAATCTTCTGTGGCCGATAAAAATAAGACGGAAACAAAACATAAAAGTAAAGACAAGTTAAAAACCACCACTGATTTTCTTACATCATCAGGATGTACTTTTCGGGAGAAAATGTGCACATCATCTTCACTTTTTAAAAAGGAAATCAAATATAAAGCTAAAATAATAATTGTCGTGGTTCTAACGCCACCTCCAACAGAAGAAGGGGAACAACCAATAAACATTAAAGCCGCAAATAAAAGCTGCGTGGCTGGTTGAAAATCATTTAAATTATTAATTTGCATTCCGGCATTTCTTGTAGAAATAGAATAAAAAAGTGAGGTGAGAAAACTATCTGAAAGACTTTTATCAGCGAAAAGGTGATTTTTTTCCAGTAAATAAATGCTCAAACTCCCAATGATTAGTAAACTAAATGCCGCCACCACAGCTAGACGAGTAAAAAGAGAAAAACAATAAGGAAGTAAAGTACGCTCTTTTTTCCTTCTTTTAGTGTATTTAAAATAGTCATAGACTTCTAAAATAACTGGAAAACCAATTCCTCCTAGAAAAATTAAGAGCATCATTAAACTTAAAAAGAAACCGTCTTTAGCAAAAGGCATTAAAGACTCCCCTGAAAAATCAAATCCCGCATTAGTAACAGCAGAAACTCCGTGATAAATACCACTAAATAAAGCATTTGAAAAATTAGTTTCATATCCTTTTAACAAAAAATACCCAGCAAAGAATAGACCAAAAAATAATTGCAAGAAAATCAGAAAAATCAAAGCTACTTTAATTAAGCGCACTGTCCCAGATAAATTAGGTTGATTCATATCGGTCATAATTAACTGACGGGTTCTTAAAGAAACTTTTTTTCGAGCGGCTAAATAGAAAAAGGTGGAAATCATCATAATTCCTAGTCCTCCCACCTGAAATAAAAATTGTAGCAAAATAATACCTGAAGTGTTAAATAAATCATTTAAAGGAAGGGGAGTAAGTCCTGTGACGGAAACCACGGAACTAGATAGAAAAAATAAATCGGATAAAGAAATTTTTACTCCAGGTTTTAAAAACAACGGATAAGCTAATAAGCCCATGGTGATTAAAGTTAAAATTAAATAATAAGAGACAATCACTTGCACCGCAGAAAATCCTTTGGACCAAAGAGAAAGTCGGTGTCGTAACTGCTTGTATTTTCGGTACATGGCACGCTCCTTTTCCATGAAAGAATGATTTTTCTTATTTTTTCCAATTATAACATGTTTTTTTATTTTTTTAGGAGAATGACTGGGAAAAAATCTCTTTACCATAGCTATTTTCGGAAATTTTCTGTATAATATTTCCGTTAGAGGGGGAGAAGCATGGCACAGCTTTTTTTTAAATACGGGGCAATGAACTCAGGAAAAACCATTGAGATTTTAAAAGTCGCCCATAATTATGAAGAACAAGATAAACCAGTGGTCATTTTAACTTCTGGACTAGACACAAGAGAAGGTGTCGGGTATGTTGCCAGTCGCATTGGGTTAAAACGAGAAGCCACACCTATTTTTCATGAAACAGATGTCTTTAAATTAGTGAACGAGTTAAAAGAAAAGCCTTATTGTGTCTTAATTGACGAAGCGCAATTTTTAGAAAAACATCACGTGTTAGCTTTGGCACAAATTGTGGATGAATTAAATATTCCAGTAATGGCTTTTGGCTTAAAAAATGATTTTCGCAATGAACTTTTTGAAGGCTCAAAATATTTATTTTTATATGCGGATAAAATAGAAGAATTAAAAACAATTTGTTGGTTCTGCCATAAAAAAGCAACGATGAACTTGCATTTTATTGACGGTGTTCCAACTTATTCTGGAGAACAAATTCAAATTGGAGGCAATGAAAGTTATTATCCTGTTTGTCGCCATCACTATTTACACCCAGAAGATAAAATGAAAGAAGGAAAGGAGTAAGGTTATGTACGATCAATTACAATCTTTAGAAGATCGCTATGAAGAACTAGGAGAATTATTATCTGATCCAGAAGTAATTTCTGACACTAAAAGACTCTTAGCTTTATCAAAAGAGGAAGCGAGTATTCGAGAATCTGTTGCTGTCTATCGGAAATACAAAAAAGTTGTCGCAGGAATTAGTGAAACAGAAGAACTTTTAGGAGAAAACTTAGACGGAGACCTTCTAGAAATGGCTAAAGAAGAATTAGCTGATTTGAAAAAAGAAAAAGAAGGTTTAGAAGAAGAATTAACTATTTTACTTTTACCAAAAGATCCTAATGACGATAAAAATATTATTTTAGAAATTAGAGGGGCAGCTGGAGGAGACGAAGCCGCACTTTTTGCTGGAGATCTTTTGAATATGTATCAAAAATATTCTGAAGCTCAAGGCTGGCGCTTTGAAATTATGGAAGCCAACGTCACTGGTATCGGCGGTTATAAAGAAGTCATTGCCATGATTACTGGGGAAAATGTTTTCTCTAAATTAAAATATGAATCTGGCGCCCACCGAGTGCAACGGGTACCATCTACTGAATCTCAAGGGAGAATTCACACTTCTACTGCCACAGTCGTTGTTATGCCAGAAGCAGAAGAAGTAGAATTAGATATTGAAGATAAAGATATTCGAACAGATATTTACCACGCATCAGGTGCGGGTGGTCAGCACGTTAATAAAACCGCTTCTGCTGTCCGTTTAACTCACTTGCCAACAGGAATTGTTGTTGCCATGCAAGATGAACGGTCACAAATTAAAAATAGAGAAAAAGCCATGAAAATTTTACGCGCGAGAGTTTATGATCACATTGCTCATGAAGCTCAAAGTGAATATGACGCTAACCGGAAATCTGCTGTGGGAACAGGGGACCGTTCTGAAAGAATTCGGACGTATAATTTCCCACAAAACCGCGTAACAGATCACCGCATTGGCTTAACGATTCAAAAATTAGACCAAATCTTAAGCGGAAAATTAGACGAAATTATTGACGCTTTAATTATTTATGATCAAACGAAAAAATTAGAAGAGATGCAAGATAATGGCTACTAATTCCTACTTTGAAGCACATAAAAGAGGAAAAGCATTTTTACAAGTACATGGAAAAGATGAAGATGCCCTCCTTTATTTGTTATTGGAACAACTTCATTGGACAAAAACCCAATGGCTTTTGCAAATGAATGAAGAAATTCCCCAAGATGTGGAAGAATTGCTCAAAGAAGATGTTAGACTTTTAATGAAAGATATGCCGCCTCAATATATTTTAGGGTATACGGAATTTTACGGTTTAAATTTTCATGTGACAGAAGATACCTTAATTCCTCGGGTGGAAACAGAAGAATTAGTTGAATTAATTTTAGCTAAAACACAAGATGTGGAATTAACTTGCGTGGATATTGGCACAGGCAGTGGTGCCATTGCCATTAGTCTCCAAAAAAATCGAAAAAATTGGACCGTTTATGCCACAGATATTTCCCAAAAAGCCTTACAAGTAGCTCGAGCTAATGGTATTGAATTAGGGGCAGCGGTGGATTTTAAAGAAACCAATATTTTGGATGAGCTTTCAGGACCATTTGACATTATTGTTTCTAATCCTCCTTATATTAGTAAAAAAGAAATTTCTGAAATGGATCAAAGTGTTTTAAAATACGAACCACAATCTGCATTATTTGCGGAAAATGATGGGCTATATTTCTATGAAGAAATTGCTAAAGCTGCTGAAAAAAAATTAGCCAAAGGTGGCAAAATCTTTTTAGAAATTGGCTATGAACAAAAAGATGCTGTGGAAAATATTTTTAGACAACATTTTCCAAAGAAAAAAATTCAAACTTTTAAAGATCTTTCCGGCCATGATCGCATGGTCCTAGTAGAAGATG
>CAMJVA010000034.1 GCA_946409145.1 uncultured Enterococcus sp.
GTAATTCCAGGAAATATTTTTGAACAAGAAGGTTAAAAAGTTCAGTTAATTTTTGGGGGGATTTTTTTGTCGCTATTTGGAAAAATTGATTTTAATAGTTTATCAGAAACCGATCGGGCTATTTATCAATATTTAAATAACCATGGGGATAAAGCTTTTTATATGCGAGTAAGAGAGCTCGCTGATGCATCTCATACTTCCGCCAGTTCCGTCATGCGTTTTATTCGCAAAATGGGTTTTGAAAGTTATTCCCAATTTCGCGCCAGTCTTAAAAGTCAAAGCACTGCGGAAGAAACAGTGGATACTTTTAGCCAAGGCACTCTTTTACTAGATCCGAAAAATTTTCCCAAAGATATGGGACAACGTTTAAAAGTGGTCGCTAACTTAATTTATGAAGCAGAAAATATTATTTTCTTTGGTATGGGTGCTTCTGGTTCTTTATGTGAATATGCCGCTAGAAGAATGGCGACCATTGGTTATAATAGTTTCGCTTTAACTGATCCCACTTATCCCATTGCGCAAAAATTACGGAATACGTTTCAAAATGTCATTATTGTCCTTTCCATTACAGGAAAAACCACAGAATTAGTCGAAACAGTGAATAATTTTAAAAATCACGACGATTATACTACGGTGGCCATTACGTCAAATGAGCAAAGTTTATTGGCTGCTTTATGCCAGTATACTTTGAGTTATCAAGTTCAAGTGAGACATTTTGATACGTTTAATGATTTAACCAGTCAAATTCCAGCAATGTATTTGCTAGAGTCTTTAATTGGCGAAGTGGAAAAGTTAGAAAAATAATCATGATCTGTTACAAGAAATTCTTGTGACAGATTTTTTTATTTCCTTTGGTACACCTTGTGCCAAAACGGTACAGGGGTCAAAGTCTTTACTTTATACCAAAAAATGTAAAAGCCCTTTCAGAAAAATTATTCCTAGTTATAATAAAAAGTGTAGAAGAAAAAAGCAGGAGGAAAAAATAATGACTAAGTTTCCAGACAATTTTTTGTGGGGGGGAGCTGTAGCCGCTCATCAAGTAGAAGGGGCCTATGATGTTGAGGGAAAAGGCCTAAGTGTTGCTGATGTGTTAACTGCTGGAGCCAATGGAGTGGCTAGAAAAATCACCCAAGGCATTGAAGAAAATGAGTATTATCCAAGTCACGAAGCCATTGATTTTTATCATCATTACCAAGAAGATATTCAACTTTTTAAAAAATTAGGTTTAAAAGCTTTTAGAACTTCTATTAATTGGACACGAATTTTTCCCAAAGGAATTGAAGAAGAACCTAATGAAGCAGGACTAAAATTTTATGAAGATCTTTTTACAGAATTAAGAAAAAATAATATTGAACCGATTGTCACTTTATCCCATTTTGAAATTCCTTATTATTTAGCAGAACATTTTGGCGGATTTAAAGACAAAAAAGTCATTGATTATTTTGTCCGTTACGCTAAAACCGTGATGGAAAGATACCAACATTTAGTAAAATACTGGTTAACTTTTAATGAAATTAATAATCAAGCAGACGGACAACATCCTTTGCATACATGGACGAATTCGGGTTTTGTTCCACAACCAGGAGAAAACAAAGAAGAAATAACGATTCAAGCCTCTATTAATGAATTAATCGCTTCAGCTAGAGCTGTAAAAATTGGTCATGAAATCAATCCTGAATTTAAAATTGGGTGCATGATGGCTTATGTTCCAGTCTATCCTTATTCTGCCAACCCAGAAGATGTTATGGCGGCGCAAAAAGTCATGCAACGACGCTTTTTCTATAATGACATTCACGTTAGAGGAGAAATTCCAGCCTATGCTTTAAAAATGTTGGAGAGAAAAGGATTCCACATTTCTTATACCCCAGAAGAATTAGCAGATTTAAAAGAAGGAACCGTTGATTTTATTAGTCTAAGTTATTACATGTCTACAGCCGTAACGACTTTACCAGAAATTTCCGGTGAAGCTATTTCTGAAACTTATCCTGGGGCAAAAATTGTGCGAAATCCTCATGTTAAAGCAAGTGACTGGGGCTGGCAAATTGATCCAGTAGGTTTAAGATATGTGTTAAATACTCTTTATGAACGTTATAATTTACCTTTATTTATTGTGGAAAATGGCTTTGGAGCTTATGACCAATTTTCCTCTGATGGAAAAATCCACGATGATTATCGCATTGCGTATTTATCTGCCCACATTAAAGAAATGATGAAAGCTGTTTTAATTGATGGAGTAGAGGTATTAGGCTACACTCCTTGGGGCGTCATTGATCTTGTAAGTTTTGGAACAGGAGAAATGGAAAAACGTTACGGGATGATTTATGTAGATAAAGACAATCAAGGTCAAGGAACTTTAAAAAGAGAAGAAAAACTCTCCTTTGACTGGTACCAAAAAACCATTGCCGAAAATGGCGCCAATATTTTTAAAGAAAAGTAGCCCCCTAAGGAAAGAAAGACAAATTTAATTTAAATTTGTCTTTCCCTCCCTTTAAAATAAATTCTTGTGAAATTTTCTTTAAGGCTGTATACTAATAATGAAAACGTTTTTATTCACAGGAGAGAGCTCATGAACAAAATTACAATTCGCGATGTGGCTAAAGAAGCAGGGGTTTCTATTGCTACTGTATCTAAAGCTTTAAATGGCATAGATGTGGTTCGTCCCAGTACCAAAGAAAAAGTCGAAAAAGCCGCCCAAAAGCTTCATTACGTCCCTAATTTAATGGGAAAGCAACTTAAAGGAAAAACCACGAAAATGTTAGGTTTTTATACTACAAGTATGACTGGACCTTACTTTTCTACTTTAGTCAATGCCATTGCCCAAGAAGCAGGAAAGCATGGCTATGGCATTAATGTTTTTATTTCTTATGATAAACAAGTGGTTTTAAATTCCATTTTAGGAAATGTGGTCGATGGCATTATTGGTTTTGAAGATATGCTAACCCCAGAAGATGTGGCAGCGATGAAACAGGAAAAAGTCAAAACGGTTTTTATTGACCGGAAAATTTCTAGTGAAACAATTGGAAGTGTGGTCTTTGATTCGTCAAAAACAGGTTATTTAGCAACCAAACATCTTCTTTCATTAGGCCATAAAAAAATTGCGTATATTTCAGGTTATGACGGAGTTTATGATAATGAAGAACGTTTTAAAGGCTACTTAAAAGCCTTAAAAGAAGAAAATCTTTCTTTTTCTTCTGATCTCATTTATTCTGGCTATTTTGAAGAAAAAGCGTCTTATGAAGGAACAAAAAAATTTTTAGAAACTTCTCCTCAGAAAGTCACCGCTTTTTTAGCTGGGAATGACTTGTCAGCCATTGGAGCTATAAAAGCCATTAAAGAATTTGGTTACGACGTTCCTAAGGATTATAGTATCGTTGGCTTTGATGATATTGATATTCTAGAATATTTTTCACCTTCTTTGACCACGGTGAAAAATCCGATTCAACTTCAAGGAGAAATGGCAGTGAAACACTTGATTCAATTAATAAATGAACAAAGTGTTGGTAAAGAAATTGAGTTAAAAGGAAAATTGCTTATTCGTCAATCAACTAAGAAAATTTGAGATGATTAACATTTCCTTTTTTCTTTTAAATTTATTAAAAACGTTTTTATTTGTGAAAATGAAAGGGGCTTGATTATGAGAGAAGTTGTACAAACGAGTTTAGCTGATCGTTTTAAACACTTTTGGAAAGATTTTTTTCACCAATGGCAGCTACAGTTAATGGCGATTCCTGGAATTGTTTACATGTTTATTTTTAGTTTTATTCCCATTTATGGTATTACTATTGCGTTTAAAAATTATACGGTCATTGACACGATGGATTCTGCTCAGTGGGTAGGTCTTGATAATTTTAAAATTATTTTAGGTGATCAATACTTCTGGCAATCAGTGGTGAATACTTTAGGCATCAGTGCTTTGAAACTGGCTTTTGGTTTTGTGTTACCCATTATTATTGCGGTCATGATTTATGAGTTAAAAGATAGTGTATTTAAACGAGTGATTCAAACAATTTCTTATCTTCCTCACTTTCTTTCTTGGATTATTCTAGGTGGCATGATTATTACTTGGATGAGTTCTAATGGCATGATTAACGGTCTTTTAAGTTTAATCGGCATTTCTTCTAGCACGAACCATATGCTTGATGTGGGCAAATACTGGTGGGTGGCTTCTTTATCTGATGTATGGAAAGAAGCAGGTTGGGGTACTATTTTATACCTAGCGGCTATGTCTCGCATTGACCCAACTTATTATGAAGCAGCAAAAATGGATGGAGCTTCAAGACTTCGCCAAGTATGGAGTATTACTATTCCCATGATTAAAGGAATTATTTCTTTAAACTTTATTTTAGCTGTGAGTGGTTTATTTAATTCTAACTTAGATCAAACCTTAGTGTTAATGAACTCACAAAACCAACCTAAATCAGAAGTAATTAACTCGTATGTTTATCGAATGGGGCTAATGCAAGGGGATTTTTCTTATGCTACAGCAGTAGGTTTAGGTGTTTCTATTATTTCTGTTTTACTTTTAACCTTAACCAATGTCATTACGAAGAAATTAAACGATAACAAATCAGTCTTGTAAGGAGGATGAATCATGGAGGGGACGGAAAAAGTTAAATTTACAAAGAAAAAAAGCAGCGTTGTGCAAGATAAAGATTCTAAAATCTTTAATTTTATTAACGTCACATTGCTTTTAGTATTCACCATCATTATTGTAGTGCCCATTTGGAACGTGGTGGCCTCATCTTTAGCAACAAGTGATGCATTAGCTAAAGGAGACTTTGTTTTATGGCCTTCAGAAGTTTCTTTAGATAACTACATTCGCGTTTTAAACGACGATACTTTATGGAAAGCTTTATTTATCTCTGTAGCAAAAACAGTCATTGGTGTTTTAGGCCACACTTTATTTTGTGCCATTATGGCTTATGCTTTAAGCAAGAAAAATTTAAGAGGACGGAAACTTTACTCCACAATGGGCATTATTACGATGTTCTTTTCTGGAGGAATGATTCCTACTTACTTATTAATTAAATCATTAGGTTTACTTAACTCCTTTTGGGTATATATTATTCCAGCTTTGTTAAGTTATTATGATGTAATTATTCTAATGAACTTTTTTAGAGAAGTGCCTATTTCTTTAGATGAATCAGCCAAAATTGATGGGGCTTCTGAGTGGAAAATTTTTAAAGATATTTATGTTCCTTTGTCAAAACCAGCTTTAGCGACAATTGCTTTATTCCACGGAGTTTGGCAATGGAATGATTTTATGACAACGAAACTTTATGTTACTGATAAAGCTTTATATCCGTTACAAATGAAACTGTATGAAATTATTACTCAAGCACAAGCGGCTTCATCACAAGGTTTAAATGCCGCCATTGAAATTAGCACAACGTCAAAAGGGCTTCAACTGGCAACGATTGTTATTACAACCTTGCCAATTTTAATCATTTACCCATTACTGCAAAAGCATTTCATTTCTGGAATGATGCTTGGGGCAGTGAAAGAATAAAAAATAAAGGAGCATTATTATGTCAAACAAAAAAATGTTGAAATGGGCAGTTGGTTTAGGGTTAACCACTGCAAGTATCTTAACTTTAGCTGCGTGTGGCAGTGGTAGTAAAGACGATGCAGGAAAAAGTAATGACAGTAAGACAGCAAAATTACCAGAGCTTGGTGATCGTTATAAAATTGACAAAACTAAACCAGCCTGGGAATTAGATACCAAAGAAGAACCTACTAAATTAACATGGTATGTTAATGCTGACTGGTGGAACACTGAATTTGGCAACGACTTAGTGACTAAAAAAGTGAAAGAAGATTTAAATGTAGATATTGAATTTGTCGTAGGTGACGATACTAAATTAAATACTTTATTTGCTGGGGGAGATATGCCAGATCTTGTAACTATTTTTGACTCTAACTCCCAAGTAGCAAGAAAAGCTGAAAGTTGGGCTTACCCCTTACAAGACTTAGCTGATAAATATGATCCTTATTTTTATGATGTAGCGGCAGAAGATACTTTAAACTGGTATAAATTAAGTGATGGAAAATCATATGGTTATCCAGATTATTCTAATACAGCGAAAGATTTTGAAAGTGGTCAAATCTTCTCTCGGGATGCTTTTATTATTCGTCAAGATGTTTATGAAGCCATTGGCAAACCAGATATGTCAACTCCAGAAGGCTTTGAAAAAGCAATGAAAGATATTAAAGCTCAATTTCCTGATTTAGTTCCATTTGGCTTTAATGATTTTGCAGCAGATGGCACCTCTAACGGTTCTATGGACTCTGTATTACAAGATCGGTTAGGTGTTCCATACTTAGACAAAGATGGAAAATATAATGATCGTAACTTAGATGAAGATTACTTAAAATGGATTAAAACTTTCCGTCAAGTGCGAGCAGATGGAAATATTTCTGATGATACCTTCACTGATGATGGAGAAAAATTCAAAGAAAAAGTATCCACTGGTAAATATGCTTCCATGATGATTGGTAGTTTTGTAAACCAAGGAATTTCTTTACAACAATTTGCCTCTAGTAACCCTGCTGGACAATACATTGCTGTTGATGGTATTTTATCCACTAAAGGTAACGAACCAACGTTAACGCAAGCTGGAATTTCTGGTTGGATGATTAACTACATTTCTAAAAACTGTAAAGATCCAGCAAAAGCTATTCAAATTTACACTTATTTATTAAGCGATTACGGTGGCATGTTAACAAACTATGGTATTAAAGGGGAAACTTATGAAGATGCTGGAGATGGAAAAGTTAAATACACTCCAGAAACTAGAGAAATCCAATTAAATGACTCTGAAAAATTCCAAAAAGAATACCGCATTGGAGAATTTATTCAATTTGGACATGACCGTTACAAAGCTTTAAGTGATGAATCTTATGTCGATGCTGTGAAACAAATGCAAGAATGGGGCGAAGGAAAATTAACGCCACAATTTGCTACAGAAAACATTGGACCTGAAGCTGCTAGCCAAGAAGCAAGAGCGTTAAGTGCTATTACCACCAATTGGTCAACGACTTTAGTTGGTATGTTACGTTCTGATTCTGATGATGCTGCTGATAAATTATTAGAAGATTACAAGACATTCCAAAAACAAAATAATATTGATGGCATTAATAAAGTGCGCAATGAAAAAATCAAAGAAAACAAAGAAAAATTAGGAATGGACTAATTTTTAAAAGAAATAAAGAATTGAAAAAAGAACAGTGCCAAAAGTGGTCACTCCCTTTTGTTGCTGTTCTTTTTTCTAGGAGGGGAAAAAATGGCTAACTTTTTTAGAACAGATGGAGGAATTTATTTATTCATGACCAGAGTGTATCAACTTTTGGTATTGAATTTTCTCTTTTTACTAAGTTGTTTGCCTATTTTTACCATTGGGGCAAGTATGAGTGCAGCTTTTGGAACAAGTTATAAGTTAATGAAGCATGAAGAAGAAAAATTAAGCGACACTTACTTTAAGCAATTTAAAAGGAACTTTAAACAAAGTACAATTTCTTGGTTAGGGATAATGGGACTAGGTGTCTTGTTTTATTTTTCATATCCTTTTTTAAAAGGTTTCTTTGAGATTTTTCCTTTTGTTTTTTTCTTGTTTGCTTTGTTTTTAGGTGTCTTTTTCTTAAGTGTGATTTATCTTTTTCCAATGATTGCTAAATTCCAAAGCCCCCTTCCTTCTTTATTTTTAAATAGTTTGACCTTAGCTTTAAAACATTTACCTTTTAGCTTATTACTTTTCTTTTTACAAGGGTTTGTTTTAATCATTTTACCTATTTATTTTCCTAAAATTTGGTTTGTTTGGTTATTTATTGGGTTTGGTTTAGTCATTTATGTTAGTGCAATTATTTTAAATAAAATTTTCAGCCTCTATGGGCAAAATGAATAAAGGAAGATGACGTATGTATGTAGGGTTTGATATTGGGGGGACAACGATTAAATATGGTTTAGTAGATGCCAAAGGAAATGTCTCTAAAAAAGGCGCCATACCTACTCACCATAATAAAGAAGTATTAATCAATGATTTAGTGGAGATTGTGGAAAATTTTCGCCAAGATGAAACGATTCTTGGTGTAGGAATTAGCGCTCCAGGAATTATTAAAAATGGATTTATGCTAACAGCAGGTTCCATTAAACCTTTGTATGGGACTCACTTAAAAGAAGAAATGGAAAAGAAAATTCAGCTGCCTGTTTCTGTGGAAAATGATGGTAATGCAGCGGCTATTGCTGAGCGTTGGCTAGGAAATGCTCAAGATTGCGATAACTATTTGTGCATTGTTTTAGGAACAGGAATTGGCGCTGGCATTGTGATTAATGGAAAAATTTATGCAGGGCAACATGGCATGGCTGGAGAATTTGGTTGGATGCTTATTGATCAACTACCAAAAGTAGGCAATCTTGAAGAAGTGTCTTTAAATCAACGAGGTTCAGTGATTATGGGTCTTTGTCGTCTTTACAATGCTGCTTTAAAAGAAATAGATCCCACAGCAGAAGATATTTTTGATGCACAAGTGATTTTAGCTAAAAAAGATCAAGGGGATGTTCTTGCACAGAAAATTTTTGAACAATACTTAGATGATCTTTCAGTGATGTTGATTAATTTAGTAGGTACCTTTGACCCAGAGAAAATTTTAATTGGTGGTGGTATTTCCGCCAATGAAGAATTTATGGGAGAGCTTAAAGAACGTTTTTCTAAAAATATTAAACGACATGAGAGTTTAAATTATTTAAAAGAGATTGCTGTAGCAGAAATTTGTGCAGCAAAATTAAAAAATAATGCAGGAATAATAGGTGCAGTCTACCAACTTATTACTGTTTAAGGGAGAAAGGGCGTAGCGTCATGGAAAGAAAAGAGTTAGAAAATATCTTAACGCGTATGACCTTAGAAGAAAAAATCGGGCAGTTAGTGCAACTAACCCCCGATTTTTTTTCTAAGGGAACAGGAGAAATTACCGGTCCTATGGCTGATCTTGGATTGAGTGAAGAGGAACTTTACACTATTGGCTCAGTCCTTGGCACTCACACAAAAGAAGAAGTCATTCGTATTCAAAAAAATTATTTAAAGAAAAGTCGCTTGAAAATTCCGTTAGTTTTTATGGCCGATGTCATTCATGGCTATGAAACAATTTTTCCGATTCCGTTAGCTTTAGGGGCTAGTTTTTCTGAAGAGCTCGTTAAAAAAGTAGCCGACTATTCAGCAAAAGAAACCACAGAAGCGGGAGTTCATGTGACTTTTTCTCCAATGGTTGACCTAGTACGGGATCCTCGTTGGGGGCGAGTGTTAGAAAGTACTGGAGAAGACTCTTACTTGAACACTATTTTAGGAAGTGCTTTTGTTAAAGGCTATCAAGGAGAAAACGGCAACTTAAGTCAAAATAAGGATAAAATAGCTGCGTGTTTAAAACATTTTGCCGCATATGGCGCAGCTGAAGGAGGTCGTGATTACAATACAGTGGACATGTCTGATTTAAATTTGTATGAAAACTACTTACCTTCTTTTGCCGGTGGCATTGCAGCAGGGGCAAAATTAGTCATGACAAGCTTTAATGTTTTTAAAGGAATTCCCTCCACAGCCAATCAGTGGTTACTGAAAAAAGTTTTGCGAGAAGATTTAGACTTTAAAGGACTGGTTATTTCTGATTGGGGAGCCGTTAGGGAATTAGTTACCCATGGAGTAGCTGAAGATTTAAAAGAAGCGGCTATTTTAGGTTTAAATGCTGGTTGTGACATGGATATGATGTCTAATGCTTATTTGAAAAATTTAAAAGAAGCGTTAAAAGAAAATGCCGTTACTAAAGAACAAATTAATGCAGCGGTTTTAAAAGTATTAGAGCTGAAAAATGATTTGGGCTTATTTGAAGACCCATATCGTGGAGTATTAGAAAAAGAAAACACCATCACCGCTAGTGAAAAAATTCGGCAAGTTGCTAGAGAAGCAGTTAGAAAAAGCTGTGTTCTTTTAAAAAATGAAGAAAATATTTTACCCCTTCAGCCACAACAAAAAATAGCTTTAGTAGGACCTTTTGCTGAAAGCAACGACTTATTAGGCGCTTGGTCTTGGATTGGAAAAAAAGAAGAAGTAGTGACTTTAAAAGAAGGACTAGAAAAAGTGTGTCCTTCCTTAAGGACTGTTGGCACGAAAGAAAGAGCGTGTTTTACAAAAGATGAACTGGAAAACATGCTAGAAGCAGCTAAAAATAATGATGTTGTCATCGTTGCTTTAGGAGAAAGTTCTGCTGAAAGCGGTGAAGCCACTAGTAAAGGGCAACCTATTCTTCCTTCAAGCCAAGTGGAGTTACTCAGAGAACTTCAAGCAGTAAATCCTAATATTGTAACCATTTTATTCAATGGTCGGCCGTTAATTTTAGAAGATGTTGCGCAGTTATCAAAAGGCTTATTAGAAGCTTTCTTTCCAGGAAGTGAAGGAGGTAACGGCATTAGTGATCTTTTAGTGGGAAAATATTCTCCAGAAGGAAAACTACCAATGACCTATCCTTTAACTATTGGGCAAATTCCTCTGCATTATGACGAACTCACTACAGGGCGTCCTTTAACCGAAAATTATCAAGGAGGAGGTTACGTTTCTTTCTATTTAGATCAACCGAACACGCCTTTATATCCTTTTGGCTATGGTTTAACGTATGGTAATTTAACCATTAAAGAAGTTAAAATTCCAAAAATCATGAAAGAAAATTTAGATGTCACCCTTACTTTAGAAAATCATTCTTTTAAAGAAGTAAGTGAGACGTTACAAGTGTATGTAAAAGATCATGTGGGAAAAGTTGCCTTACCAAAACGCAAACTAAGAAAAATACTAAAAGTCACCCTTGAAGGAAATAGTGCAAAAGAAGTTGTTTTTTCTTTAACTAAAGAAGATTTAGTTTATGTTCATCCAGATTTGAAAAAATATTCTGATCCAGGCGAATTTACCCTTTATCTTGGGTTTAACAGTACTTGCCCAAGTTATGGCAGCTTTACCTTAGAATAAATTAAAAAGGGAATGGGACTGATTATGTCCTGTTCCCTTTTTAATAAAGGTTGGTCCAATCACTTTTTCGGTACAGTTGAAAAAATAGGCTACCTAAGCTAAACTAAAAAAGAATTAA
>CAMJVA010000035.1 GCA_946409145.1 uncultured Enterococcus sp.
TAAAAAAATAAAAAAACCGGAAAAGTCTTCTCTTGAGAGGATTTTTCCGGTTTTTGATTTTTCTAAAGAATATATCCATTAAAGAAAACCCAACTAAATTAAAAATTCAGATTATTTTGAAAATTTAAAAGTAATTGGTTCAAAACTGTGGTATAGTTTATTAAAATAAAATCAATGGATGTTATTGAATTGCAACACAAACTGTACTTAAGGTGGTTTTTATGGAAACAAGGCACCAGAGACAAAGTGACTTACGGGGCTTAAATAAATTCCACTTAAAGGAGTTGATTGAATGGGAAATCTTAATCTAAAAACCAACACCAAAAATCTAACCCAAGAAATTAATCAATTTGCTTTTCCTTTAATTGCTTCTCATTTTTTAGATTTAATCATTGCCCAGATTGCTCTAGGAATTGCAGGAAGAAGTTCTGTAGAGTCTTTAAGTGGCATTAGCACGATTCAAAATTTATTATTTGCCTTAGGAGGAATATTCGGCGCTTTTAGTTATGCTTTTACGATTAAAAGCTCCAAGGTAAAAAGTGGAAAAAATAATAAAAAGTTTTTAGAATATCTCTTGTCTTCTTTAATGATAACAGGAATTATTGGTGTTTTATTTATTATCCTTACTATTTTTGGAGGAAGAATTTTATTAACGCTCATTTATGGTTTCAAAGGGGAGTTGTTAAAAAAATCAACCATCTATTTGTTATTTATGTCTCCTTATATTTTGCTAATCTTACTTTCTTTTAATCTGACTAACTTAGTAAAAATTGAAAAGAAAACAGGTTGGATTATGAAAGCTTCCTTTGTCGCTTCGATTTTAGAAGTTATTTTAAATCTTTTATTGGTTAATGGAAATTGGGGTTTTCCTAAATTAGGAATTGTTGGGGCAGCGGTGTCTTCGATAATTTCTCTTTTAGTAATGGTTTTTATTTATTTTCTTTTAACGAAAAAAATTATTTTTGCTAGTTTAAAAAGTAAGCCTAAAGCATTGAAAGAATTATTTAGCTTTGGGCTTCCTTTAGCCGGGCAAGAAATTCTGGAAGGAGTTTTATTCATCATTATTTTTGAAGGAGTCTTATCTCGACTAGGGGTGACGACATTAGCTATTTATGCAGTGTGTGCCCAAGTGATTGCTATTTCTAAAATGCCCGTTTACATGTATGGGAATGCAGTGAGTGTTTTTTCTTCAGAAGGATTAGGCGAGAAAAATCCAAGGAAAGTTAATCAAACTTATGCGTTTTCTTTGAAATCATCTTACTGGTGGTATTTCGGAATTTCTCTAGTAGCACTCATCTTAATGAAGCCTATTACCAGTTTCTTTTCCACGAGTCATGTGGTTCAAGAGGAAAGTGGGTTATATTTTTTAATTGTGGCAGTTTGCTTTTTAGGGACGCCTTTATATGAAATCTCAAAATATCAACTCCAAGCTCGAGAAGAAGAACAATTTGTTTTGAAAATGACTTTTGTTTTAAATTTACTTTCCATTGGATTAATTCTTTTACTTCAACAATTAGGAAAAACTAGTTTTCTAGAATTATTTATCATTAATGGATTGACTGTTTCTGTCCTAGGTATTTTCTTTTATTTGAAAGAAAAAAAGTTGCGGGAAAAAACAGTTATTAAGCCACTTTTAAATGATTCACTTTAAGAAAAACAGCGTTGAATTGGGGATGTATTTTTCTCCCTTTTCCACAAGGGGCAATTTTATGTTAGAATAAGTCTTGAAATATGTGTAAAAAGATTCAGGGGGAAAAAATGGATTTAGAGAAAAAGCAAGAAACCGTTGTAACAAAAGGTAAAGAATGGGCAGTAGGTTTTGGTCAAAGTGATTTTTATAAAAACTTATCGCCAGATTTAAAAATGAATGCTTTAGGGATCATTGAAAATTATATTTTATTAATGTTTAATAACTATGATCGCTTACCAGGAAAATGGACCCAAAAAGATACAGTGAATGTGGTGTCTAAAGATTTCCCTAGTAAAGTGGCCGATTATGAAGATTATTATGAAGATGTGGTGCCTGTTTTAACAACATTTTTCAATTATTTAACAGCCGAAAATCTGATTAAAAATGGTGATACTTTATTAAGAGGATTGGAAAAAGCTGATGAAGAATTAGCTAAAGAAAGAAAAGATTTTGCAGCAAATACTTTAAAAGAAGAAAAAAAAGCTTCTCCTAATAAAAAAGTTGAAAAAGTTTCTCCTAAAGTGGCTGAAAAACCTGAGAAAGAAGTCTCAGAAATTTCCACTGAGAAGGTGGAAAACAAAGATACAAACACAACTAATTCTTGGGAAAAACCAGCCAGACCACAACAAAAAGTGGTAAATGGAAAACGACAACCCATTCATGTGACAAAAATTGGTCGAAATGATCCTTGTCCTTGTGGTAGCGGTAAAAAATATAAAAAATGTCACGGTAGATAATAAGTTTACCGTCAAAATAAGTGAGTGGGATAGATTTTTCCCCTCACTTATTTTTTATGTTTAAAATTATTTTCCAGAAGAAAAAGGATAACTTCAGTTTTTTTTAAAATTA
This sequence comes from uncultured Enterococcus sp., assembly GCA_946409145.1. Taxonomy (GTDB): domain Bacteria; phylum Bacillota; class Bacilli; order Lactobacillales; family Enterococcaceae; genus Enterococcus_J. The sequence continues at coordinate 2,540 of CAMJVA010000035.1, forward strand.
GTTAGGTAAAGAGAAATAAGACGTTTATAATAGAAGTTAAATAACAGTTAGGGAGGTTTTTCTTTGCTTAATAAAATTTCTAAAACCCAATGGATAACTATTTTGCTCTTTGGTTCATGTGGGCAATTTGCTTGGACCATTGAGAATATGTATTTTAATGTCTTTTTATATAAAACAATCACTACAGACAGTCGCGCCATTGCCACAATGGTTGCTGCCAGTGCTATTGTTTCCACTTTAGCTACTTTGCTAATGGGAGTGGTGACAGATAAATTAGGAAAGCGCAAGGGAATGATTGTTACTGGTTATATTTTATGGGGGCTTTCAACCTTGAGTTTTGGTTTTTTATCTTTAGAAAATGTTCATCGGTGGTTTCCTCAAGTAAATGCAGTAACTTTTACAGTGGGTTTAGTTATTTTAATGGATTGTGTCATGAGTTTTTTTGGAAGTACAGCTAATGATGCGGCGTTTAACGCTTGGATTAATGACATTACTCCTTCTAAACAACGGGCAAGGGTGGAAACAGTTTTAGCGGTGCTACCTTTAGTTTCAATGTTGGTGATTTTTGGTGGTTTTGATGCTTTAACCCAAAAAGGAAACTGGCAATTATTCTTTTTTATTTTTGGAATAGGTACTGTTTTAGTAGGTCTTTTAGGAATTTTTCTTTTTCAAGATGCGCCTCAGTTAAAAAAAGCTCAAGGGCGTCCTTTAAAAAATATTCTCTATGGTTTTCAGCTAAAAGTAATTAAAAAAAATCCAATTTTATATGGCTCTTTAACGCTTCTAGCTCTTGCTGGAATTAGCACGCAAATTTTTATGCCTTATTTTATTATTTATATTCAAGAATATTTAAAAATTCAAAATTATGCGTTGCCTTTAGGAATTATTTTAGTATTGAGCAGTATTTTGAGTGTTTTAAGTGGAAAACCTATTGATCAATTTGGAAAATTTACCTCTCTTCCTGGAGCGATTTTAATAGAAGTTTTAGGACTTTTAGGTTTATTTTTTGTACGGGACTTTGTCTTAGTCATTCTTTTTGGTATTTTGACGGTGACCGGTTATATGATGGTGACTGCTTGTTTAAATGGAGTGGTGCGGGACTTTACTCCTAAAGATCGCTCAGGTCATTTTCAAGGAGTGCGCATGATTTTTAATGTTTTAGTGCCCATGATTATTGGTCCTTACATTGGTTCTTTTGTCATTCGCGGGAGTAAAAGTGAGTACGTAGAATTAGGGCAAGTGAAAGAAGTTCCCACGCCAAATATTTTTTTCGCCGCGGCCGTGGTAATTATTCTGTTACTTTTAGGACAGTTTATCTTTAAGAATAAATGGCAGGAGGCTAAAAATTATGACCGTTAATCAATTACTCACTCCTTGGGGAGAAAAACTGCAAGAAAATTTAGCGGAGATTCCTTTAAACGACTATCCTAGACCACAACTTGTTAGAGAAAATTGGCAAAATTTAAATGGTTGGTGGGATTATGCTATTACTAAAAGTGAAGTGTGTCCGAAAAATTTTTCTGGAAAAATTCGCGTACCTTTTTCTCCAGAAACGATTTTGTCTCACGTGGAAAAAATTTTGCAACCAGATGAATTTTTGTGGTATAAAAAAGAATTTATTCTGGAAAAAAAGGAAAACAAACAACGGACTTTATTGCATTTTGGCGCAGTCGATCAAGAGTGTCAGGTTTTTTTAAATGGAGAAAAAATCGGAGAACATCTTGGAGGGTATTGGCCTTTTACCTTTGATGTGACTGCCTTTTTACAAGAAAAAAATGAATTAATCCTTAAAGTAAAAGACCTTTCAGATAATGAGTATTATGCTTACGGGAAACAAAAATTAAAGCACGGACAAATTTGGTACACTCCTCAAAGTGGCATTTGGCAAACAGTGTGGTTGGAAAATGTGGCGGAAAATTATGTGGAAAATATTTCTTACACGCCACTTTTTGATACGCAACAAATTAAAATTCAGCTAGATATTTCCGGTTATTTTCAAAAAGGGAGGCTTGAAATTTCTTTTAAGGGTGAAAAATTAATTAAAGAAGAGTTTACGCAAAAAGAATTCCAGTTCACTTTGCCGAAATTTTTCCCTTGGAGTCCAAAACATCCTCATTTGTATGAAGTAAAACTGTCTTTAGAAGAAGATGAAGTGCATAGTTACTTTGCCATGCGTAAATTTTCTCTAAAAGAAACAGCAACTGGCAAGATTCCTCTTTTGAATAATCAGCCGATTTTTTTCAATGGTTTATTAGATCAAGGTTATTTTAGTGATGGTCTTTATACGCCGCCTAGTGATGAGGCGATGATTTACGATATTCAAACTATGAAAAATTTAGGCTTTAATCTTTTGCGCAAACATATTAAAATCGAACCTTTACGTTGGTATTATCATTGTGATCGTCTGGGAATGATGGTTTGGCAAGATTTTGTCAGTGGAGGAGCGCCTTATCATCCTTTAGTCATTCAAATTTTACCTTTTATAAATATTACTTTAAAAGATTCTCATTACTCTTGGTTTGGAAGAAAATCTGCAAAAAGTCGGCAACAATATTATTTGGAAGCCAAAGAAACCCTAGCGCTTTTGAAAAATATTCCAAGTATCGCCGCTTGGGTTCCTTTTAATGAAGGCTGGGGGCAATTTGACAGCTTAGAGGTGGAAAAATTTGTCCGGAGTTTTGATGAGACGCGTCTCATTGATTTAACCAGTGGGTATCACGATGAAGGAGGCGGTGATTTTCACAGTCCTCATATTTATTTTAAAAAATATCGTTTGAAAAAAGATCCTTTAAAACGAGTTCAAGTGTTAAGCGAATTTGGTGGCTATAGTCTGCCCGTTTCTGGACATATGGCCTCAGATAAATTATTTGGTTATAAAAAATACGACAGTGAAGAAAGCTTTATGACTGCTTATCTTAAACTTTTTGAACAAGAAATTTTTCCCGCTGTGAAAAAAGGTCTTGCTGGAACAGTTTATACCCAAGTAAGTGATGTGGAAGACGAGATTAACGGACTGTTGACCTTTGATCGGAAAGTCTTAAAAGTAGACGAAGAAAAACTGAAACAATTAAATCAGAAATTAGAACAATTATTTTACGACATTCACAGACAGGAGGAAAGGTAGTGGAGGAATTAAAAATTATCGAACAACAGCGGGAGTTTTTTGCCACTGGGAAAACTTTTTCCCTAGAATTTCGCCTAGAACAATTAAAGCAATTAAAAAAAATGTTTCAAGAGAATGAAGCTGTCTTTACTTCAGCTATGAAAAAAGATTTGGGCAAACATCCTTCTGAAACTTTTATTACAGAAATTGGCTTAATTTATCATAGTATAAATTTTTCCTTGAAACATTTGCCAAAGTGGCTAAAAAAACAACGGAAAAAAACGAGTCTTTTCTTACAACCGGCCAAAAGTTACACCTTAGCTTCTCCTTACGGAAATGTTTTAATTATGTCGGCTTTTAATTATCCCCTCCTTTTATCCATGGACCCTTTAATTGGGGCTATTGCTGGGGGAAACACTGCTTTAGTGGCTTTATCTGAGCGGACGCCTCAGGTGAATGAAGCCATTTTAAAGGTTGCTCCGCAGTATTTTTCTAAAGAATATGTGGCTTTTTATGTTAGTAGCGTGGAGAAAAATACAGCCGTGTTAAAAGAAAAGTTTCATAAAATATTTTTTACTGGGAGTCCGAAAGTGGGGAAAATTGTTTTAAAAGCCGGCAGTGAACATTTAACTCCAGTCACTTTAGAATTAGGCGGAAAAAGCCCAGCCCTTGTAACAGCAAATGGAAAAGTTTCTTTAGCCGCAGAAAAAATTGCTTGGGGAAAATTTTTAAATGCTGGACAAACTTGTGTAGCTCCTGATTATTGTTTAGTGGATAAAAAAATCGCCCCAGAGTTTTTAGCAGAATTAAATACGCAAATTAAAAAAATGTATGGGGCAACTATCAAAGAAAATCCCGATTATCCGCGGATTGTTCAAGGTCCGTCTTTTGACCATTTATGCCAATTAATTGAACAAGATAAAAAATATCTCTATGCCGGTGGAGAGAGGGTAAAAAAAGAAAATTATCTTAGTCCAACTCTTTTAAGTGCGCCTTTAAACAGTTCACTTGCTTCCATGGAAGAAGAAATTTTTGGTCCTATTTTACCTGTTTTAACCTATGATACTTTAAAAGAAGCAGTGGCTTTTATAAAAGCACATCCTGCTCCTTTAGCTTTCTATCCTTTTTCGAAAGATAAAGAAGAAGTCACAGAACTTTTAGAAAAAATTTCTTTTGGAGGAGCCACGGTTAATGATACGATTTTACATTTAGCGAATATCCATTTGCCTTTTGGGGGAGTAGGAAATTCTGGCATGGGTCATTATCATGGGGAGTATTCGTTTAAAACTTTTACTCATGAAAAAGCTGTTTTAGATCGGAAAACCTGGGTGAATTTACCCATTATGGAAGCTCCTTATACGCGGAAAAAAGATAATTTAATTAGGAAATTTCTTTCCTAGAAAGGATTGTTATGACACAACATGAAATAACAGAAAAAAAACCTTTATTAAATGAAGCCGGCTTTTTAAACGAACCAGGGTGGAGCCGAAGTTTAGTTTTAGATTATGAACGAAATAAAATAAAATTTCCTAAATGGAAAATTAAAGAGTGGGATTATTATTGGGTAAGTGATGGGCGATATGTCTTAGCATTTACTATCTCTGATAATGGCTACATGGGTTTACAGTCTGTGACGTATTTAGATCTTGAAACCAAAGAAGAACAAACAGAATCCTTATTAGTTCCTTTTCCTTTAGGGAAATTAAACATGCCAGAAACAACCAAAAGGGGTGACTGTTCTTTTTCTAATAACCGTCTTACTTTGCATTTTAAAAATAATGGAGAGAGCCGGCAGATTGATTGTGTCTTTAAAAATTTTTACCAAGGAAAAGATTTTTCCTGTCAGCTCACTTTAAATAAAACGCAAAAAGATAATTTAGCCATTGCCACACCTTTTTCTAAAGAAAAAAAACATTTTTATTACAATCAAAAAATAAATGGGCTGAGGGTTTCTGGAAAAATGACTCTAGGAGAAAAAGTCGTGAGGTTTAAACCAGAAAATACTTTTGCGACTCTTGATTGGGGACGAGGTGTCTGGACTTATAATAATGTGTGGAAATGGGGAAACGGCAACGGGATTGTAGACGGAAAACGAGTAGGATTCAATCTAGAATACGGTTTTGGAGATAATAGTTGGGCCACTGAAAATATTTTGTACTATGACGGAATTGGTCACAAAATAAATCACGTCACCTTTAATTTCAATGAAGAAAATTATTTGGAACCTTGGGAACTCACTTCTTCTGATAACCGCATTGGAGGAATTTTCACGCCTCTTTATGACCGAAAAGCCCTGACTGATTTTAAGATTTTAAAATCTGATCAGCATCAAGTCTTCGGGTATTTAAATGGTTTTATGCAATTAGATCATGGGGAAAAAATTATCTTAAAAGATTTTTTGTGCTTTTTTGAAAGAGTGCATAATAAATTTTAAAGAAAAATCCTGAAGAGATGAGTTTCTCTTCAGGATTTTTCTTTAGTCAATGGGAGAGTCATCGTCATAGTGAATTGATTGCCACTACTTTTGGCTTTTAATTCTCCTCCGTGACTTTCCACTAAACTTTTGGCAATGGAAAGACCAAGTCCTGCACCACCACTTGTGCTTCTAGCGCTATCTGCTCTAAAAAATGGTTCGAAAATTCTTTCTATCCGGTCTTCAGGAAGGTGGGGACCGTTATTTTCCAGTTCTAAAATGGCAAAATCTCGAGTTTTTTCCAAGGTGAGATTTAACGAAGAATTTTTATCAGCATAATTAATAGCATTTTTAAATAAATTATCTAAGACTCGCTCAAATTTTTCTGTATCTAAGTCTACCCAAACGTTTTCTGCCAATTCTTTTTTCCACGTGAGATTTTTATCCGTCATCATGGGAAGAAATTCTGAGGTGAATTGTTCCAACATGAAAGAAAGCTCCGTGGGGCGAGTCACCAGGCTCACCGTGGCTAAATTAAAACGAGTAATTTCGAAAAATTCATTGATTAAATTTTCTAATCGGTAAGCTTTTTCTAAAGTGATTCCAGTGTATTTTACCCGAGTTTCTCTAGGTAAGTCGGGACTTTCTTCCAGTAAGGTTAAATATCCAATAATACTTGTTAAAGGAGTTCTTAAGTCGTGAGCTAAATAAACGATTAAATCATTTTTCTTTTGTTCTGCTTCTTTTGCCGTTTGTTGCAAAAAAATATTTTCCGTACGTACACGATTTAATTCTACTGAAACATCGCTTAAATCATTGGACATTTCAATTTCTTTTTTAGGATGTGTAATGATTTGTTTCGTGGCTGTAATGGTTTCATCTAAGTAACCCGCTGCCCGCCAAACGAAAAGATATGTGGTAAAAATCCAAAGTAAAAATACCACAACTAGCAAAACTTGCGTAAGATGATTATTTATAAAACTTAAAAAAGGATAGAAAAAATCTGTTTCATACCACACTCTGGAACCTAAAATAATTTGTAAGAGTAACACGAAAAAAATAGTACCAGCAATGAGAATAAAGGTGGATAAAAGATAGCGCGTTAATAATTTATTCGTTAAACGATTTTTATTTTTCAATAGTATATCCTACTCCCCAAACAGTTTTAATATATTTTGGCTTTCGAGGGGGTTCATGTAATTTTTCCCGCAGCCGTGCAATATGAGCCATGACCGTGTTGTTATTATCGAGATACTTTTCTTCCCAAACATTTTCAAATAAGCTCTCAGAAGACACCACTTCTCCAGCGTGGGAACATAAATACCAGAGAATTTTAAATTCTAAAGGAGTGAGTTTTATTTCCTTTTTAAAAAGAAAAACTTTGTGACTTCCTGGTGAAACACAGAGTCCATTGTGATCATATTCTTCTATTTCTAAAGTATTTTCCTGATTATAAGTGTGATAACGCCGAAGTTGTGTTTTCACTCTAGCCACCACTTCTAAGGGATTAAAAGGTTTAGTAATATAGTCGTCAGCCCCTAAAGAAAGGCCGGTGATTTTGTCTAAATCTTCACTTCTAGCAGTTAACATTAAGACAGGAAAAAAATCTTTCTCGCGAATTTTTCGCAGTAGAGTGAAACCGTCAATGTCTGGAAGCATCACGTCTAAAAGAGCTAAATCAGGTTTACTTTTTTCTAAAATTTTTAAAGCGTCATTTCCGTTGTAAGCTTTTTTTATTTCATACCCTTCATTTTCTAAAAAGGCATTGAGCATATCAGCGATTTCTTTTTCATCGTCCACAATTAAAATTTCAGGCATTTTTGCTACTCCTTTGACAATTGGTCTTTCCTTTTAGTATAGAGGAGGAAAGCTATACTGTCACATCCAAAATGCCCAATAATTAATGCCCTCACTTAAAAAAATATCATCTGAAAAAGTTTGTTCATAATGTCTTTTTTCTGGAGTGTCATTAGGATCGTAGGCTTTAATTTTTCCTTCAGCCGTCGTTGTTAAAACCATAATATGTCCGGTAGTGGTAAATGTTCCAGGTTTTACAGAAACAATTACGGGAACATTAGACATCATAAATTCTTTGGCTCGGGAAAAATTATTCCCTAAATTTTCATAGTTTAAATGATTTTCTTTGGCAAAATCAGGGAAAATTTCCCAAGAAGTTCCTTGACCTTGAACATAATAATTATTTTTTCCCCAAGTTAAAGTTTCTTCTGGAGTGACTAATTTTTTTTGCCAAAAAGAAGAAATCATTGCTAAAGAAGCTAAAGCACATCCGTTATAAGCTAGGGTGTTGTCACTATTTTCTAAACCATAATTTAAGTTTCCCCAACGCTCATCGCTTTGTAAAAGTAAAGGTAAGTCCCGATTTTTTCCATCGGTTTGTAAAAAGTGATTAGCTTCATGACTAAAACTCTCCGGTAAAATTTTTGAACTTTCTCTTTGATTATTGGCAAAAGAATAATGATTGTTGCTAATGAAGTGATAAAAACCAAATAAAATAACAATCAATGACAAAAGAAAAAGGTAAAAACGATATTTTCTTTTTTTTCGTTTCTTTTTTGTAGGAAGCTTGTGGGAAATTCTTCCAAGGGTTGCTTTTTTTCTTTCCATTCTCATTCCTCCAAGTGATTTCTTGAGTTAAGTATAGAAAAATGAAAGAGAGAAGTTATCCGTTGTTTCTGATGAAGTTCTTACGATTTTATGACTTTTAGAAAAATCCAGCAAAAAAGGTTTAAAAATAAAAAAAGGAAGTGGGACATAATGATGTCCACTCCCTTAAATCTTAATAAACGGTGATCCAAAAGTAACTCTTTGGTCAAAACATAAGTCGAATAATCACAAAAATATGAAAAGCTATTTTCGGATTATCCTCCTTATGCCCTTCGTAAACTACGCGTATAGTTGGACTATTTAAACCATCAAGTCCAACTTATATCTCGGAGTTAAACACTTTTGTCCCAACCTCATGAGCATCTAAATTTTTTCTGGATGTGAGAGATTTTCCCCAATTTTTATCCCGTAACTTACAA
>CAMJVA010000036.1 GCA_946409145.1 uncultured Enterococcus sp.
TCTTCCGATCTTGAGGAATCCCATCCAATGTCGCAATGCCTTCTTTATCGGTAGTCACGTCTTTTGCAGGTAACACTTTCCCAAAATCTAAATGGAAAACCGTTCCTGGTACAATAGCACTTGATTCTTTATCAATTTTTTTAATCTTTAAAGAACCCTTAGTTTCCACATCAATTTTGATCGTGTAAGTGTTCGGTTTATCAATTGCCCCGGCCATCAAGGTCTGTTGTTCAGCCATCTTGTAAGCTACCGGTGTTCCAGTTCCAGCAGATTTCTTAAGCGTCAACACACCGCTTTCTTTTGAATTGGTATTAGGTGTGATAACCAATTGATTGCCATTGACACGATAATCAATATTTGCGGTGTTTTCCACAACATCATCGAACTCTGACAAATTCAAATTATTCGTGTCCGTTACAGTAGTTGATTGACCTAACACTGTTTTAGCCGTGCTATTATGGAAGCTTGGTTTCTTCTGATAATCGGCAATGGCTTGATTAATTTTTGCCTCAATAGCTGGGATATTTACGGCACTGCCATCTGGATGCTTCATAGAGTGAAGCGTATACCCATTGACCTCCTGCCAGATCATCTTTTGAGCAACCATTTGTGTATCAATATCTGTACCGGCGTTTTTCCATAACACTGAAACTAATTTGGCTTTCTCCGACATATCAGGCAATGGATTTTTCTCATAACCTGGCGTGAACTCATTGTAAATTGGCACTCCCGGTTCGATACAGAAAATATCTTGTTTCTCCCCATTATAGATAGCATAGTGAGGAACAGTTACCTCAGATAATGTTCGACCATCACTGAACGTCCCTTCGACCGAATATAAGTGCGACAAATCGCAGTGCACAGTCACTGTTTGCGGATGAGTAATTTCATCAGCAAAGGCAATCGTAGGACCAATCGCTCCGCCAATTGTTTGACCCAACAGAGCTAAAGTCGCAAATAATCGCCAATTTTTAAATCTCAGCTTTTTCATAAAATAAAATCTCCTTTCGTTTTTGAGAAATAAAAAAAGACGTTCAAATTTTTAGTTTTGAACGTCTAATCTCTCGTATTACTATTTAGTTTTCTTTGTTTGAGATAAGTTATTTCTTTGTTTATAGATTTTGATTCTTCGATAATCAAATCCTATTTCTGCCATCAATTCCTCCCAATTTTTATTTGTTCTTTTCATAATTGTATCAACTGACGGAAGTTTCGAGGATTGGACAAGTTTCCGAAATTTTGTCATTGATAAATCATCCTGTAATTTTAGTCGGATTATTTCATTTCTTAGTTCAAGCATCAGTTCAAAATCAGTAAGTGAAGGTTTCTCTATTTTCTTTCTGAATAGAGGTTTTACATCTCCAAGCCTCTTTTTCAATGTACTTAATGAAGGAACATCTTTTCCCACTGATTTTTGTTCATATTTACGCTGAGAAGTTATTTTCTCAGCCACAATAAAGGACTCTACTATTTCCAATAATTTTTTTTCTGATATTTTTGACCATTTCCCATATTCTGTATTCTCCAGACCAACACTAACCAATAAATTTTCCCATGATCCATATTTTTGATTAATAAACCACATACTTGGTGCAGAATTTGGATTCTCTGATAATTTTTTCTGGTACTGACGACTAGATTTTATTCCGTGTTTTTCGATGAATTGATTGATTAGCAAAATTAGCTTGAGATCACTCAAATTTTTCCATACGATTCGTCCATCATCTTGCTTCACGATAAAAACTCCTAAGAATTATTTAGATAGAAACCTATCACATCAACTTTTTAGTAGAAAAGTACATGTTTTGTCTTTTTTGAAAAAAGTCAACCTTTTTAGTAACTCGGGTTCAAAAGTTGCTAAATTCGGTAAATGTTTTGGTATTTTTCGTATTAAATTTGCAGTCAGACTGACTACTAAATTTTGCCCTATTTTGACGACACTGATAGTCAATATCGGACAATCTAGGACATTTTAGGGGAATATGAGTGAAAAATGGTCCAAAACAGCCAAAAATGGCATAAAACTGTGATAGAGAAAAAAGAAAAAGCCCTTGATATACAAGGACTTTTCACAAATTTCAGATTTCCAAGGAAGTTTTCCGTGTTTATCTTCTAATTTCTTTGATACGAGCTGCTTTTCCGTGTAATGCACGTAAGTAATAAAGTTTCGCACGACGAACTTTACCATAACGAACAACTTCGATTTTAGCAACACGTGGTGTGTGTAGAGGGAAAGTACGTTCAACACCAACACCGTTTGATACTTTACGAACAGTGTAAGTTTCGCTGATTCCAGCGCCACGGCGTTTAATAACGACACCTTCAAAAATTTGGATTCTCTCACGAGTTCCTTCAACTACTTTTGCGTGAACTTTTACAGTATCTCCTGGACGAAAAGCAGGGATATCAGTCCGTAATTGTTCTTGTGTTAATTCTGCGATTAATGGATTCATTTTTTTCTCTCCTTATTCCAGATATTCATTAAAGTCTTACTCCAGCGGAATATCCTAATAGTGAGTGTCGCACACTCAAAATTTATTTTAGCACAAAGAGTAATGGAGTGTAAAGAAAATTCTTAAATTCTTGCAAATAAAAGAAATAACGACTACTCTTAAGAAAATAAGGAGGGATTTTTAATGTCTATTTACGATTTTTCAGTTAAAGATGTCAAAGGTGAAAAGGTACCTTTAAAAAATTACGAAGGAAAAGTCCTGTTAATTGTTAATACAGCCACTCAATGTGGTTTTACACCGCAATATGAAGGATTACAGAAATTGTATGAAAAATATCAAGAAAAAGGGTTAGAAATTTTAGATTTTCCTTGTAATCAATTTAAAAATCAAGCTCCAGGGAGTAATGAAGAGCTGCAAGAATTTTGCCAAATGAAATATCACACAACGTTTCAAACTTTTGGAAAAATTGATGTGAATGGAGAAAATGCTGATCCTTTATATGTTTACTTACGAAAAGAAAAACCCGGTATCGGTTCGGATAAAATAAAATGGAATTTCACTAAATTTTTAGTGGATCGAACAGGGAATGTTGTGGCGCGTTTTGCGTCACAAACTACTCCTGAAAAAATTGACAAAGAAATTTCTGAACTACTATAAAAAACAATCACTGCTGAAAAATAGAAGAAAAAATGGTAAAATAAGAAAAATTTTAAGTCTAAGGAGTTAAGAATGGAAGAAAAAGAAAAAAAAGAAGGTTATGAACTGGTTTTAGCTCAAGTTGCTGGTCTTATTGAAATGGAAAAAGAAGTCATTCCTACTTTAGGAAATGTTTCATCGGTTTTAAGAGATTTTTTACCGCACACTGTTTTTAGTGGCTTTTATTTGCTTAAAAATGGGGAACTTATTTTAGGACCTTTTCAAGGAAGTGTTTCTTGTACTAGAATTGCTTTAGGAAAAGGCGTTTGTGGTGAGTCAGCTGAAAAAAAAGAAACAGTCATCGTTGACAGTGTGAAAACTTATCCTAACTATATTTCTTGCGATTCCAAAGCAGAAAGTGAAATTGTCGTTCCTTTAGTCTATGACAATCAACTCTATGGGGTCTTAGATTTAGATAGTGATCAATTAAGTGATTACAATGAAGTAGACGGAGATTATTTAAAACAACTTGTAGAGCTATTAAAAGATTTAAATTGGTAAAAATGAGGTTGAAACAAAAGTGTTTAACTCCGAGATATAAGTTGGACTTGATGGTTTAAATAGTCCAACTATACGCGTAGTTTACGAAGGGCATAAGGAGGATAATCCGAAAATAGCTTTTCATATTTTTGTGATTATTCGACTTATGTTTTGACCAAAGAGTTACTTTTGGATCACCGTTTATTAAGATTTAAGGGAGTGGGACATAATTATGTCCCACTCCCATTTTATTCTAGTTCTTCTAAGGCAATACTTTTTTCTTCCCAAGTAGTTAATAAGTTTCCTTGGGTCTCATTTAATCGATCAAGTTCATCACTTAATTCTAAAAGTTTTAAATGATCTTGGAGATTTTCAGGTTGGGCCATTTCAAGTTTCAGTGTTTCGATTTTTTCTTCCAGGCTTTCAAGCTCTTCTTCTAAAGCAGTAATTTCTCTTTGAAGAGTGCGAGTGGCTTTTTGTTTTGTACGGTCTTGAAATACATTTTTCTTGGGAGATTCAGGGGCTGTTTCTTCTTTTAAAAGAGCAGCGATTTCTTCTTCTTCCTGTTTTTTTTCTAGATAATAATCATAATCTCCTAAATAAACTTTGCTGCCATTTTCGGAAAGTTCTACAACCTTTGAAGCAATACGATTAATAAAATACCGGTCATGGGAAACGAAAAATAAGGTACCTTCATAATCCATTAAGGCATTTTCTAAAACTTCTTTTGAATCAATGTCTAAATGGTTTGTGGGTTCATCTAGTAAAAGAAAATTTTCCTCTTGCATGGCTAATTTTGCTAAAGAAAGGCGCGCTTTTTCTCCTCCTGATAATAAGGCGACGGTTTTTTTTACATCATCTCCAGAAAATAAGAAACTACCAAGAACGGTCCGAATTTCTTTTTCTGGAAGAAGGGGATGTTCATCCCATAGCTCACTTAAAATCGTTTTATTACTGTGAAGTTGTCCTTGTTCTTGGTCATAATAGCCAAGAGAAACGTTACTACCTAAATGAACAGTTCCTTTTAATAAAGGATGATCTCCAGTAATGGCTTTTAATAAAGTAGATTTTCCAATACCATTAGGTCCGACTAAAGCCACAGCTTCTTTTCGTCTAATGTCTAAATTAATAGGTTCAGAAATAATTTCATCCTCGTAACCAATAGCACCATTTTCTACTTGTAACACTACGTTGCCAGAAACTGTTGGAACGGAAAAAAGAATTTTAGCTGACTTTTCTTTTCCTTGAGGTCGTTCCATTTTTTCCATTTTGTCTAAAGCTTTTTGGCGGCTTTGTGCTCTTTTAGTAGTAGAAGCTCGCACCATATTTCGCGCTACAAAATCTTCTAGTTTGGCGATTTCTGCTTGTTGTTTTTCATAAGTTTTCCAATCAGTCGCCAACTGTTGTGCTTTTTGATCAAGATATTTGGAATAGTTTCCTTGATAGCGAGTGATTTTATGACGAGATAAATCATAGACTTCTGTGGCTAAATGATCTAAAAAGTAGCGGTCATGAGACACTAATAACAAGGCCCCGCGATAACCTTGTAGATAGTTTTCTAACCAAGTTAACGTATCAATATCCAAGTGGTTTGTGGGTTCATCTAACACCAGTAAGTCAGGACGGAGTAAAAGTAAACGACACAATGCCAAACGTGTTTTTTGTCCTCCAGAAAGTTCAGCAACTTTTTGGTCATAAAAACTAGCATCAAATTTAAAACCATGTAAGACAGAACGGATTTCTGCTTCATAGCCATATCCATTTTGTTCTTTAAAATCATGTTGTAATTGTTCATATTCTTTAAATAACCCAGCAGATTTTTCTGCATCTAAGGCAAAAGTCACCATGTCTTCTTCCAGTTGGTGCAATCTTTTTTCCATTTTTTGTAAGGGAGAAAAGACTGAAAGCATTTCTTCATAAACCGTCTTATCACTTAAAAGTCCTGTGTCTTGGGCTAAGTAGCCAATGGTTAAACCGCGTTTTTTATTAATTTGCCCTTCATCGGGACTTTCTTTTCCGACAATTATTTTTAAAAGAGTACTTTTTCCCACACCATTTCGGCCAACTAAGGCAATGCGGGAGTGCTCATCAATATCAAGTTGAATATTTTCAAATAAAACATCCGCTCCAAAAAAACGAGCAATATTACTACATTGTAAAATAATCAAAAGGAAGACCTCCTTTAAATTTTTTTTGAAATAGTTTCACTTTTCTTAGTTTATCACATGAAAAGAAAAAAGAAAGATTCGCAAATCACATTTCTCACAAGACGAGGCAAAAAGGTTGGTAAATTCGTAAGGAAACTGATATTATGAAGACAAGTGAATTGTGAAAAATTTTTAAAAGGAGGGGAAAACGTGAAAAATCATGGGATCCCAAAAGCAACTGCTAAACGTTTACCTTTATACTATAGATATTTACAAGTTTTACAAAATGCCGGCAAAGAAAAAGTTTCTTCTACAGAACTTTCTGAAGCAGTACAAGTAGACAGTGCCACTATTCGCCGGGACTTTTCTTATTTTGGAGAATTAGGAAAAAGAGGCTATGGCTACGATGTAGAAAAATTAATTAATTTTTTTGCCGTTACTTTAAATGAAGATGAACTCACTAATGTGGCTTTAATTGGTGTGGGGAATTTAGGGAGTGCGTTACTTAATTATCGTTTCCACCAAAGTAATTCGATTCGCGTTTCTTGCGCGTTTGATGTTAAAGAAGATCTCGTTGGGCGAATTGTCGATGGGATTCCAGTTTATCCTATGGAAGATATGGTAGAACAAATTCGACTTCAACAAATTGAAGTTGCTATTTTAACTGTTCCAGCTCAAAATGCCCAACCAGTAACTGATGAGTTAGTCAAAGCTGGAATTAAAGGTATTATGAACTTTACTCCAATACGCTTAGTGACTCCAAGTGGCATTCAAGTTCAAAATGTCGATTTAACTAATGAACTACAAACCTTAATTTATTTCTTACACCATTACGATTAAAAAATAAAAAATAGCAACGCCACTTGGCGTTGCTATTTTTCTTTTGGTAATTTTTTTAAATAAAACTTATGGTACAAGATTGCTAAAATAATAATAATCACTAAAAATTTAATGGCTTCAATTAAAAAGTGAACAGTAGGATCACTAATACCTGCAATGAGGAAGTTAGTTAATTCACTTAAAACAGCAGCAATAAATCCTAGGAGAATAATATGCCAATATGAGGGTCCTTTTTTCAAATTAACTCCTTTCTAACCTTGGTTAAGTAAAGGAAGTAACACAAGGTTGGCAACAATGACTAAAGTATTCATTCCACAGTGGGCCACAATGGAAGTTAAAATTTTTCCAGTGGAACGATACAATAATGCTAAAGTCATTCCCATGGAAAAGTATAAAATAAAATGGCCATCTTGATGAGCTAAATAAAAAAGAAAACTAGAAGCAATGGCCCCAATCCAAAAATTAAAATGATTTCCTAAAAAACCAATTAGAGCTCTTCTGAAAAATAATTCTTCCATAATGGGTCCTGCAATAGAAACCAATAAGACAAAAGCTACATTTTCTTGAATTAACGTCATAATTCCTTGAGTATTTTCTGATGTAGGTAAGGCGCCAGAAAGAGAAATTTCAATGTAGTTAGCTGCCATTTGCACCGCAAATAAAATACCGATGCCAATAATGCCTTCTAAAATGGCTTTAGAATTTTTAGTGAGACTTTGTTTTTTTTCAACTACTAATTTGTCTTTTAATGAAGGATAATAAAAAATCATTAAAGCAGCACCAATCACGTAAAAAACAATGGTTAAAACAATGAGTCCTTGTTGGTTAATAGGTAATAAGGTCCCAAAAACCGCTGGAGCAAAAAGAGCAATAAAATAAGTTAACAAATTTAAAAAAGCATATAAATTTAAGGACATATGAACCTCCTGTTAGTTTTAAATTGGCTTTAGTATAGCATAAAGAAAAATAAAAAAAAACAAAGAGCCGTTTGTCTAAAGAGCAAAAAAGTTATTTTTTCCTTAGAAAAATAATTTAAAATTCTTGCATTCTAACTAAAACATGATAAGATAAAAAGTGTGAGTTAGCACTCAAAGTTAAAGAGTGCTAGAAAATTAATTTTAATGGAGGGATTTTCGTGTTAAGACCTTTAGGAGATCGTGTCATGATTGAAGTGGCACAAGAAGAAGAAAAAACAATTGGTGGTATCGTCCTTGCTTCTTCAGCCAAAGAAAAACCACAAACAGGAAAAGTTGTCGCTGTGGGAAGTGGCTTAGTTAAAGATAATGGAGATAAACTTCCAATGACTGTAAAAGTCGGCGATACTGTCCTTTTTGAAAAATATGCTGGAACAGAAGTAAAATTTGAAGGACAAGAATACTTACTTGTTCATGAAAAAGATATTGCAGGAATTATTGAATAAAAAAATTAAATGAGGTGGACACATTGGCAAAAGATATTAAATTTTCAGAAGATGCTAGAAGCGCAATGCTTCGAGGCGTAGATATTTTAGCAAATACTGTAAAAGTAACTTTAGGACCAAAAGGAAGAAACGTTGTTTTAGAAAAATCTTATGGTTCTCCTTTAATCACTAACGATGGGGTAACCATTGCAAAAGAAATCGAATTAGAAGATCATTTTGAAAACATGGGTGCAAAACTTGTTTCTGAAGTAGCTTCAAAAACTAATGATATTGCTGGAGACGGTACAACAACAGCAACACTTTTAACCCAAGCTATTGTGCGAGAAGGGTTGAAAAACGTTACAGCTGGCGCTAATCCTTTAGGTATTCGTCGAGGAATTGAGTTGGCTACTAAAAAAGCAGTGGAAGAATTACACAAAATTTCTATTGTAGTCGATTCAAAAGAAGCTATTGCTCAATTAGCTGCTGTTTCTTCTGGTTCAGAAGAAGTTGGTAAAATGATTGCTGATGCTATGGAAAAAGTTGGCAATGATGGGGTCATTACCATTGAAGAATCAAAAGGAATCGATACTGAATTAGATGTTGTTGAAGGAATGCAATTTGACCGTGGTTACTTATCTCAATACATGGTTACAGACAATGATAAGATGGAAGCTGTTTTAGAAAATCCATATATTTTAATTACTGATAAAAAAATCTCTAACATTCAAGATGTTTTACCTTTATTAGAACAAATTTTACAACAAGGTCGTTCTCTTTTAATTATTGCAGATGATGTAGACGGTGAAGCATTACCTACTTTAGTTTTAAATAAATTAAGAGGAACCTTTAATGTGGTTGCTGTGAAAGCACCTGGCTTTGGAGATAGAAGAAAAGCTATGTTAGAAGATATTGCTGTTTTAACTGGTGGAACAGTGATTACAGAAGATCTTGGTTTAGATCTTAAAGAAACTACTTTAGAACAATTAGGAACTGCTGGAAAAGTTGTAGTTGATAAAGACAATACAACGATTGTAGAAGGTTCTGGAGATAAAGATGCTATTAGCGCACGAGTTAAATTAATCCGTAGCCAAATTGCTGAAACCACTTCTGATTTCGATCGGGAAAAATTACAAGAACGTTTAGCAAAACTTGCCGGAGGCGTTGCTGTAATTAAAGTTGGAGCGGCTACTGAAACAGAATTAAATGAATTAAAACTTCGCATGGAAGATGCTTTAAATGCAACGCGTGCCGGAGTGGAAGAAGGTATGGTTTCTGGTGGTGGTACGGCTTTAGTCAATGTTATGGGAGAAGTTGCTAAACTTGACGTTACAGGAGACGTAGCTACTGGGGTTAAAATTGTTGTTCGCGCATTAGAAGAACCAATTCGTCAAATCTCAGAAAATGCTGGATACGAAGGTTCTGTTATTGTGGATAAATTAAAAAATGTTGACCTTGGGGTTGGCTTTAACGCTGCTACTGGAGAATGGGTAAACATGGTTGAAACAGGTATTGTTGATCCAACTAAAGTAACCCGTTCTGCTTTACAAAATGCAGCCAGTGTTGCTGCGTTACTTCTCACAACAGAAGCAGTGGTTGCTGATAAACCAGAACCAGCTGCTCCAGCTGTTCCTCCAATGGATCCTTCCATGGGCGGCATGATGTAAAAAGACTAGCCACTTTTCAAAGGCTATTTAGGAGTAGACCCTTCATGGGTTCTACTTCTTTTTTTAAATTTTTTCTAATGAAAATGATTTCTTAAAAAAATTATTTTGACATATTTTCTTTTACCTTGTAATATCTTTTTTGGGCACCCTTTCAATGAAGAGGGTTTTATTTTTAAATTGCTGCTCCCTATTTCTATGGAATAGGGGGCTTTTTTATTTTTAAAATAAACACTTTTTGAAATATGCTATAAATTAAAAAAGGGAGTGGTTTGTGATGACAAAATATATTTTTGTAACAGGTGGGGTAGTCTCTTCCATTGGTAAAGGAATTGTTGCTGCGTCTTTAGGACGATTATTAAAAAATCGTGGCTTGAAAGTAACGATTCAAAAATTTGATCCTTATATAAATGTGGATCCAGGAACCATGAGTCCTTATCAACATGGGGAAGTTTTTGTCACAGATGATGGGGCAGAAACCGATTTAGATCTGGGACATTACGAACGATTTATTGATATTAATTTAAATAAATATTCCAATGTCACCACAGGAAAAATTTATTCTGAAGTCTTGCGTAAAGAACGAAAAGGAGAATATTTAGGCGCTACTGTTCAAGTCATTCCTCATATTACCAATGCTATTAAAGAAAAAATTATGCGCGCCGCCACTTTAACCGATGCGGATATTATTATTACAGAAGTTGGGGGCACTGTAGGAGACATTGAATCTCTACCATTTTTAGAAGCTTTAAGACAAATGAAAGCTGATGTGGGTTTTGATAATGTGTTATATATTCATACGACCTTAATTCCTTATTTAAAAGCTGCTGGAGAAATGAAAACGAAACCTACACAACATAGTGTAAAAGAATTACGAGGTTTAGGAATTCAACCTAATATTTTAGTAGTCAGAACAGAACTTCCCTTAGAACAAAGTGCGAAAAATAAATTAGCTCAATTTTGTGATGTGGACCCTGAAGCGGTCATTGAATCTAGAGACTGTGAAACCTTATATTCCATTCCTTTAATGCTTCAAAGACAAAAAATGGATGACATTGTTTGCCGTCATTTAAAAATTAATGCGCCTAAAGCGGATATGACTCAGTGGGAAAAATTGGAAGAACGGGTTTTAAATTTGCAAAAAACCGTTAAAATTGCCATTGTAGGAAAATATGTGGAACTCCCTGATGCTTATTTATCTGTGGTGGAATCTTTAAAACATGCTGGATTTTTCTATAATGCAGACATAGATATTCAATGGGTGAAAGCGCAAGATTTAAATGAAGACAATGTTTCTGAAATTTTAAAAGATGCCCAAGGAATTTTAGTTCCAGGAGGCTTTGGGCAAAGAGGATTGGAAGGGAAAATTACTGCCATTACTTATGCTAGAGAAAATAATGTGCCGTTTTTAGGCATTT
>CAMJVA010000037.1 GCA_946409145.1 uncultured Enterococcus sp.
TTAAAAAATTTTACTCCTCACTATCTAATTCTCTCACCACTAAAACATTACACGGAGCATGGGTCACCACAAAATTCGTCGTTGAACCAAGTAAAGCTATTTGAACGGCACCTTTTCCTGTTGCCCCAATAACAATTAAATCAAAGTGAAATTTTTCCGGAAGTTCTCTAGCAATGACCGCTTTTGGGGAGCCAGATTCAAAAATTTTTTTGATTTTTAAACCGCCTCCATAAGTTTCTACTAAAATATCCACTGTGGCCCGGGCTTCTTTTTCTTGTTCAGATAAAATATCCCCTAGAACATAGCCATGACTTTCTCCCCACAAATTAGACATATCTGTCACAGCCACCACTGATAAATTTCCTACATTGCGCTTGACAATTTTTACCGCTTCAATAAAAGCAAAACGTGATTGGGGTGATCCATCTACTGCCACTAAAATATTTTTATAAGTGTCTGCCATTTTCATCACTCCTTTTTTATCATTATAAAGGAGTTCTAAAAAAGAACCAAAGAAGACAACTTTTCTTTAATCCAATAACTTGATAGTTCAGCAAAAAAAGAGTGAGACAAAACTGCGTCTCACTCTTTTTTAAGCAATAGTTGCTACTTTTATTTTTCGTGTTTTAAAGTTTCAGTGTATGCAAAAATGAATGGAGCGACTCCTTTAGCGTCATTTTTTACTTTTGGTTCTGAGAAATAATAAGCTAAGGAACCATCGCGCACTTTGTAATCCCCTTTACCATTCATGCCCCCAAGACCTGCGACTAAACAAATATCCCGTAAAACAAACTCTCCATTTTCTAGAGATAATTTTTCTTTCACGACACTTTCTAAAATTTCTAAACCTTGGTCATAAGAAACGTCTTCTAAAATCCCTAAGCGTTGTCCTTTCATTAAGGAATACGCCACAGCACAAGAACCTGAAGTCTCTAAATAATTTCCCTTTTCTGCTGGGAAATTAGGCACTTGATAAAATAATTTACTTTTTTCATCTTGTACTTTTAAAATGGCTGCCATTAATTCTTTAAAATCAGTGACTAATTCTTCTGGGACGTCTTTGGCAAATTTTTGGAAAAGATCAATGGTATCAATTAAACTCATAGCATACCACCCTAAAGAACGCAGCCAAAAATTTTTCGAAAGACCGGTTTTTTTATCTGCCCAAAAGTTATTCCGACTTTCATCATAAGCGTGATAAAAAAGGCCGGTGGTTTCATCTTTCATAGTCTCTACAACATTTTTAAATTGCCTTAAGACATCTGAAATATTTTTTCCTTCATTAAAACGTAAATCATATTCTAAATAAAAAGGTTCCACCATATATAACCCATCTAGCCATACTTGATAAGGATAGACTAATTTATGCCAAAAACTTCCTGAGCGAGTTCTAGGTTGCCAATTCACTTGTCTTATTAACATGTCTAAGGCTTTTTTGTATTTTTCTTTCCCAGTTTTTTCATATAAAGCAAAAAGTAATTTTCCTTCATTAATTGAATCAGAATTATATTCTACTAGGTCATAACCTAAAATTTTTCCTTCTTCGTCTACATAATAGTCAATGAAGTTATCTAAAAAAGTAAAATATTTTTCTTCTTGAGTTGCTTCATACATGTATAAAATCCCCATGCCCATACAACCATCAATATAACTCCAATGAGCAGGTTTATTCTCTAGAATTGCTTCCATATTCCAAACAGGTTTGTCTGGAGTAGATTTTTCCATTAATTCATGTAAGTACTTCACAATTTGCTCCATAAAACATTTATGCTCCTTTATTAACATATTTCTCTAACTTTAAAATAAAAACTCCCCGCCAGAAAATTTTACTTCATTTTTCTGACGCGGAGTAACCTTATACTTGAACTAATTTCGTATGCGTCGCTTCTTCATGACCACCTAATTTTTTTCTGAATAAAAGAGGGAGGCAAATAAAATAGCAACTCATGAGTTTGCATAAAATCTCCCGTTGGAAGATGACTGCAAGAGGCACGTCTTTTCTTTTATCATCAGTGGAAACAATCTTTAATTGGAAAAATCCTTTTCCAAGGGTTTGCCCATTGACCATAAAGGGATAATTGACTAAAAAAAGCAATCCTGCAACTAAAACAATCCCCAATAATGCTTTAATCACATCATTTCCAATAAATTTCCCAATAAATGGAACCATAAACCCAAAGGTCAAAAAGATAATTAAAATTCCCACAATCAAATCAATGAGTTGTGCCATAATTCGTTTCATTAAAAGCATGGTTGTTCCCCTTTTCTAACAAAAATCTTATTCTTTACCACCAGTATTAGCAACACCATCAACAAAGTAACGAGAGCCCATGAAAAATAGAGCGATCATTGGTAGTAAGCCTAAAGTACTAGCAGCAAAGACGCGACCATAAGAAATCATCGCTTCTCCGTCTAGTTGTTGTTTCATAATAATCGATAACGTCATTTTATCTGTGGAATTTAAATAAATCAATGGTCCTTGGAAATCATTCATTCCCCACATGAAACATAAAAGAGCAACGGTAATTAAAATTGGTTTAATCACTGGCACAATAACTTTAAATAAAATTTGGAAGTCATTACAGCCATCCATTACAGCAGCTTCGTCTAATTCTCTTGGAACAGTTCTCATGAACTGAATGATCATGAAAACAAAGAAAGAAGAGTTAGCAAAAATATCTGCTACATACAAACTAGCAAATGTATCTAATAAACCTACTTGACGATAAAGTAAGTATAAAGGAATTCTAAAAGCAAGTTCTGGCATTAATAAGGTGACAATAATGGCAGAAAAAACGAATTTTTTTCCTTTAAAAGATTTTCTTGCTACAACATAAGCTGTTAAAGTACAAGAAATAACAGTAAAAATAGTTTTTGGTACTAAGAATTTCAAAGTATTTACAAAATAAAACCAAATAGTATGTTCTTTGGTGATTTGCCAAGCTTTAGGAAAGTTATCCATGACAGCTTGTCCTTTTGGTGGAAAAATACTTAAAGTTCCGAAAATATCTTGGTTTTGTTTAAATGCCGAGCCGACCATCCAGAATAATGGATAAATTAAAATAATCCCGACACCAATTAATAGAGCATAACGAATGATTTCGTTGACTCTTCTTCTTGTTTTACTCATTTCCATTTATGCTCACCCCTAATCGTTATAAAATACCCATTTATCAGAAGATTTGAAGACAATTAACGTCAACACTCCGATAATGGCAAGTAAAATCCAAGTTAAGGCACTAGCGTAACCGTAGTTCCCGTTTTGGAAAGCTTGTTCGTAAATGTACAGGTTTAAGAAATAGGTGGCTTTATTTGGCCCACCTTTTGTGATTAAGTAAGCTGAGTTAAATTCTTGGAAAGCTTTAACTAACACGTTAACCATATTAAACAAGATAACAGGAGTGATAATTGGAACAGTAATGGAGAAAAGTTGGCGGGCTTTACTTGCGCCATCAATTTCAGCTGCTTCATACACAGATTTAGAAACTCCTTGTAAGGCTGAAAGGAAAATTAACATGGTGGAACCAAATTGCCAGGTTTTTAAAATAATTAAAGTAAACACGGCAAACGTTGGATCTTTTGTCCAGTTAATCGCCACATCTCCCCCAAATTTAAAGACGGATAACACTGTATTCACTGGGCCATTTACATCAAAGAGCATGGTCCATAAAATAGAAACTGCCACGTTTCCTCCTAAAATAGAAGGAATATAATAGGCTGTTCTAAAGAAATTTACTCCTTTTAATTTAAAGTTTAAAATAGCAGCCACAATAAAAGCGACAATAATAACAGCAGGTGTCCCGATTAAAACATATTTCAAAGTAGCCACAAGAGATGCTCTAAAGGTGTCATCATTTGTGAAGATGTTTACATAGTTGTCAAATCCGGTAAAAGTTGGATCACCTAAAATAGGATATTCTTGTAAGCTGTAAATAAATGACGCAATAATTGGATAAATCTTAAATACGACAAAGCCAATTAACCATGGTAAGAGCATCAACAAGACAACAATGTTGAATTTCTTATGGGGTTGTGTGACTTTCTTTTTACTTTTTTCCATAAATCTTTCCCCTTTTTCTAACAATACTTGCGCAATATTACTTTGTGGTATGTATCACGTAGTTTCAAAAAAACAGGGAGAAACGAGAAATTTATCAAAGATAAAGTTTTTCGTTTCCCCACTAGTTACGTTGAATTAGCCAATATAATATTTGTCTAAAGCTTCTTGTTGTTTTTCAACATAGTCTTTAGCTGCTTCTTCAGCAGTGGATTTTCCAGAACGGAAAGCTTCAATGGCAGTGTAACGTTCGTTACGTACGTTTTCATCTTCAAAGTAAGGGTCCATTACCACTTGATCATAAGAATCTAATGTATCGTAAGCATCTTTTACAACGCCTTCTAATAAATTGTTTTTAACTTGTAAATCATGAGTTACTGTGTTACTTGAAATACCTAAAGCATCTCCAGAAGCTTTGACTGCTTCTTCATTAGTGAACAAGAAGTTAATGAAGTCAGCGGCTACTTCAGGGTTTTTAGAGTTTTTAGAAATAGCATAAGCAAAGTTAGGTTTTACATAAACGCTTGGTTTTGAATCAGCATCTTTTTGGAAGTAAGGAGCAACTGTTAAGCTGTCTG
This sequence comes from uncultured Enterococcus sp., assembly GCA_946409145.1. Lineage (GTDB taxonomy): Bacteria > Bacillota > Bacilli > Lactobacillales > Enterococcaceae > Enterococcus_J. The sequence continues at coordinate 4,636 of CAMJVA010000037.1, forward strand.
CAGAATTTCCAGCATCTTCATATGATTTAGCCCATTGTGCTAAAGAGTTAGCCCATTCGTAAATCCCACCAACTTTTCCGCCAGTCCATTCTGGGTTAGCATTTGTTTCAACAGAAGGATCTTGGTTAAAGGTAGGCATCGCACCAGAATCTTCTAAAGCTTTATATTGTTCTAATACTTTTTGTACATCTTTCACAGAGTAATTTACTTTACCGTCTTCTTGCATTACTTTTCCAGTAGCATTAAAGAGCATTTGGGCAATGAATAAATCTTTTGAAACTTTACCCATATTTTGGAAAGCATATTGATTTTCTGCACCTGTTTCAGTGTTGTTAGCGCCAATTACTTTACCAGCAGCTTCTAGGTCATCATAGGTTTTAGGAATTTCTAAGCCGTTATCTGTATAAAGTTTTTCGTTAATTAAATTAACCCGACCAGTCATTCCGTGAGGAACAGCGGCTTGTTGTCCATCAACTTGTAAGGCTTTTAAGTATTCTTTATCCCAGTTATTAAGATCTAAGAAGTTGCTTACTTTATTTAAATCATAGAAAATATTTTGGCCTTTCCCAAATGAGAATAACCAGTTGTAGTTCACTTGCATTACATCAGCTTCTGTTTTACCAGATAATTGTGTTAACACTTTTGCTTGCCAGCCGTCCCATGCGCCGTATTCAACGTCAACGGTTACATTTGGATGTTCAGCTTCATAAAGTTCTACTACTTTTTTCATTGCTTCATGACGGTTATCAGCACCCCACCATGAAAATTTAATTGTGACATCATCTGTTGGTAAAGTCGCTTCAGTTTTTGAATCAGATTTTCCAGAATCAGCTGTTTTATCTTTACTTCCTCCGTTACCACAACCTGCTAATAGAGCTGTTAAAACTAATCCAGAAGCTAAAAGACGTTTAACCGTTTTCTTTTTCATGAATGTTTCCTCCACTTTTCTCTTAATTATTAGATTTTACTCATCGCACTTGCATGCGCTTACTCAAAATATACAACATTTAAAAAAACAGTCAACCGTTTTCATAAACTTAATCAAATAAGTGAACAATTTTGTTCAAATTAATACTATATTGATATTTTTTGTAATATAACAGAGTAAAATTTACCTTTTTTATTTCAAAAAATTTCTTCACGAAAAAATGTTTCACGTTCACAAACATTATCATTACTGATAATCTTCTGTTTTATTTTTTAAATTGATTTTTAGTGGATGAAAAGGCTTAATCGTTCGTGTTTTTTGTTATCTCTTCGAAATTAGCCCTAAAAAATAGCTTAAAAAAACACACAACATTTTTTTGATTAAGTTTCCAAAAAATGTCGTGTGTTTTTTTAACAGTAATTTTTCTTTATATTTTAATAATTGTTTTTCTCTCTTAAAGAGGTTTTATAAGCGATTTGTTTTTTCCGATATTGCAAAGGAGAAGTTTCAATATACTTTTTAAAAACCCTATTAAAATAGGTCATATTATCATAGCCCACTGCCTTTCCTATTTCAGCAATACTATCTTCTGTATCTTCTAAAAGCTTTTGAGCTTTTTGAATTTTTTGGATATTAATGAATTCTGTAATCGTATGTCCTGTGTTTTTTTTGAACAAGCGTGACAAGTAAAACTTATCTAAATAAAAAATTCTCGCTAATTCATCTAAAGAACCCACTGTGGCATAATTTTCCCGAATGTATTGGGTTAATTGATCTACTACTTCATTGCCTTCAGCCCGGGTTTTTTTAGGAATTTCTTCCATGGAGCCACTGTATTTTAAGCGCATTAAATACACCATGAGTTCGGCCATTTTTAATCCTGCTGCTGCTTGGAAGATGAAATGTTTATCGTTTACTTCTTGGGCTAAATCAGCAAAAAGTTGCGCAACAAATTCTTGATCACTTTTAGGAATTTGAATGACTCCCCAATTTTTAGCAAAAAAATCTTCTAAGTTAATCCCAAATGGAGAAAGTTGATCTGTAAATTTTTCATTTTCAAAAAGTAATAACACCCGGTCGTGGTAAATATATTTATCCGAAAAAGTATTGTGAACTTGTCCAGAATTCACTAAAACCATACTCCCTGGCTTTAAAGCGAAAGTTTGATCTTCAATAAAAAAATACCGTCTGCCAGAAATAAAATATTGAATTTCAAACTCTGGATGCCAATGTTTAATCATATTATATTCACCGTCTCGTGTACAACGGTCAACACTTAATCCATTCATCATGCCTGAATAAATAGTATGTTTCATTTTTCTACTCCTTTAGAAACACTCCGCTTGCTTTATTGTTTTATATGTATGAAAAGTGGAACTTTTTTGTCCCACTTTTAAAAGTTTAAGAAAGGCAGGTGCAAAAGCAGTCTTTCCTTAAGAAACCCTCTGCTTTTGTCCCGCCTTTTATGATTAGTCGATGCCGATTTCTTCTCGAACTACTTGAGCAATTTTTTCTACATAATAATCTACTTTTTCTACTGTTGGAGCTTCAGCCATGACCCGAAGTAAAGGTTCTGTTCCAGAAGGACGAACTAAAATCCGACCATCTCCGGCCATTTCACTTTCTGCTTCTTCAATGGCTTTTTTAATAGCAGGAACTTCCATAGCCCCGTTTTTATCACTGACTTTAATATTCACCAAACGTTGTGGGTATTCAGTAATGCCAGCGGCTAGTTCAGATAATTTAAGACCAGTTTGTTTCATAATCGAAAGAAGTTGAATACCTGAAAGCATCCCGTCTCCTGTAGTATTGAAATCTAAAAAGATCATATGACCAGATTGTTCTCCACCAAAGTTATAATCACTTTTCTTCATTTCTTCTACCACGTAACGGTCCCCAACTTTAGTCGTTGCTACTTCTATTCCGGCTTCTTCTAAAGCTTTATAAAAACCAAGGTTACTCATGACAGTGGCCACTACGGTATTCTTTTTCAACCGTTTTTTCTCAGCTAAAAATTTTGCACAAATGTACATAATTTTATCCCCATCAACAATATTGCCTAATTCATCTACAGCAATCACTCGGTCTCCGTCTCCATCAAAAGCTAACCCTACGTCAGCATTTTTTTCTAAGACAAAGTCCCGTAATTTTTCAGGATGAGTGGAGCCTACTCCGTCATTAATATTTAAACCATTAGGACTTGTGCCCATGGTATAAAAATCAGCTTCTAAATCGGCAAATAAGCGGTTCACTGTGGTTCCTGTAGCTCCATTTGCTGCATCGACACACACTGTTAACCCAGAAAGATCTCCTGGAACTGTTTGTCTTAAAAATTGCGCATATTTTAATAAGCCTTCTGGATAATCATCCACTGTTCCAAGTCCTTCTGCTGAGGGTCTTGGTAAAGTATCTGTTGGGGCATCTAAAAGTGCTTCAATTTCAAGTTCTTGATCATCTACTAATTTGTAGCCATCGGAACCGAAAAATTTAATACCATTATCTGCTGCTGGATTATGTGAAGCTGAAATCATCACCCCAGCGGCAGCTTTTTGCACTCGCGTTAAATAAGCTACTCCGGGAGTTGAAATCACTCCTAGACGAAAAACTTCAATCCCAACAGAAAGCAATCCAGAGATTAAAGACATCTCTAATAATTCTCCAGAAATTCTTGTATCTCTTGCTACTAGAACACGAGGCATACCTTCTCCTGTATGATGGCGAGATAAAACATAACCACCACAACGACCTAATTTAAAGGCCAATTCTGGAGTGAGCTCTTGATTGGCTACTCCTCTAACCCCGTCTGTTCCAAAATATTTTCCCATGGTAATACTCCTTTTAAATTAAATTATTCAGCCGATGACTCAGTAGATTCACTTGATTTAGTGTCGCTACTGGTACTGGTTTCACTGGTACTTTTTGTTTCACTAGTGGTACTACTTGGTGTAGTTGAACTAGCTGGTGGTGTATTTAGTGTGCTAGATGACGTTGTCGTGTTATTTTCAAAAACGGGAATAGCTAACACTTCAATCACTTCTGGATCATACGTCACTTGATCGTCACTTGGTAACGTTACTTTCACACTTTGTTGCATCCGAATGTTGGTCACATCTACTGGTAAAGTAATTTCTGATAAATCCCCTAAAGCAGAGGCAGAACCTGTTGCTGAAACAGTTTTTACATTTCCTTGAAAAACAAAACTTTTAATACCAGAAGAAAGTTTTCCTGTTTGTTCAAAACTTACGGGAATTTCTTTTTCTGGTGCAGTGACCGTGACTTTGGCTTTCACTTTTTCAGGATCAATGGTCACTGGTAAAACTTCTCCTTTTTCATCCACTGCTTGTAAAGTGACTTCTTCTTCATAATCTTCATTCACTGAACGAGTTGAATTCAGTTTTGCTTGAATTTCAGCAATTTGTGTCATAGTTTGTTCCCCTGTGGTTACGGAGACTTCATTTTTATCTAAAGACACATTAGAAAGTTCATAACCATCTTGAAAAATACTTTTATCCACAATAGGTGTCACGGAAAATTCTTTTGTTACTTTGTTTTCAATCGTCACTGAAATAGTTGCTGGATCAATGACTGCTTCCACACCACTGGTTAAATTAGTGGCCCGTAAAATTACATCTACTGTTCCGGCACTTTGGGTCGTTAAATCTGCGACTACTTTAAACGTTCTTGTTTCATTACTTGCTTCTTGTGCTAATTTAATTCGATTCAAACTAGATAAATGAACAGTAACTGTGTCTGGAAAACCAGAGACATAATACTTACTTTCATCATAATTTACTTCAATGGGTACGTCGTAAACAGTGGTGTCATAAGTTTGCGCTGTTTGGGTGACTCGAGTGCCGGAATTAGAATTAGCATTGAAGAACAAAAGTAAGGCAAAAAGAAGGGCTAAAAAACTATAGAAAAATTTATTGCGTAACACTTTTTCCATTATTTTTTACCTCCTTTACTAATGCCATCAATAAATTGTTGGAGGATATTTTTTCGGCGAACCTCTTTGTCTTCCACATCTCCCACTAATTCTTCGTGAAGAATTTTTAAATACTCATCTTGGGTTAAATGCGGAATAAAAGTATTGTTCAAAGTAATACTCACGTCTCCTGTTTCTTCTGAAACCACAAACGTTAACGCATCAGAAACTTCACTAATTCCCACAGCAGCTCTATGTCTTGTGCCAAATTCTTTTGGAATGAGTTGGCTCTCTGATAAAGGCAAGTAGGCACAAGAAACGGCAATTTTATTATTTTTAATAATAACTGCCCCATCATGTAAGGGAGTGTTGGGAATAAATATATTAATTAGAAGTTCTCCAGTAATATCTGCATCTAGGGGAATTCCTGTTTCAATATACTCATCTAATCCAGCATTTCTTTCAATAGTGACTAAAGCGCCAATTTTTCGTTTAGACATATATTGAATGGCTTTATCAAAAGCTTGGACCATTTGATCTTCATCAGAAATCTCTTTTTTAGTTTTAGTCCAAAAAGAAGAGCGTCCAATATGTTCTAAACCTCGCCGAACTTCCGGTTGAAAAATAATGATTACCGCAATAACTCCATAAGTAATGACTTGGTCCATGAGCCATTTTACCGTGTTTAAGCCGATAATTCCGGCTACCATTCGTAAAATGAAAAACACAGCCACTCCTTTTAAAAGTTGAACGGCTTTTGTCCCGCGAATTAGCATAATGAGTTTGTAAACTACAAACCACACTACTAAAATATCCAAAATATTCGCTAAAAATCGCCAGGATAAAATATTTGTGGAAAAAATTTCTGCCCAATAAGCTCCGTCAAATAAACGTGTAAAATCAAAATTCATAGCAAAACCTCTTTCCCTTTGAGATTCCAAAAATAGTATAGCATAAATCTAATTATGGTTGTTTTTTTCTACGAGTTTTTTAAAATTTTTGGAAGCTCTTTTAAACACTTAATTTCAAAAGTAGGGGAAATATCAGTGGTATTTTTTATTTCTTTCGGGTTATACCACACGCTTTCAATTTGGCTTAAAAAACCTCCTTTAATATCTGAACTTAAAGAATCCCCAATAATTAAAGCTTCTTCTTTTTCTTGAGGAATAGTGGCAAAAACTTCATTGAAAAATTGTGGATCAGGTTTTTGGACTCCTAACTCTTCGGAAATAAAAACTTCATTGAAAAAGACATCTAAGCCACTTTTTTTAAGGCGATTTTTTTGCGTTACTGCCACACCATTGGTTACCACATATAAGGCATAATTTCCTGATAAATCACCTAAAATTTCTTTTGCTTCAGGAACTAATTTATTCGCTTCAATTAAATAATT